>NZ_JBPCCH010000011.1:0-140228 GCF_050971805.1 Robertmurraya mesotrionivorans
TGAACTAACAAGGGAACTCCTAAATACTGGAGTCCCCTCGTTTATATTAAAAATCAACATTATTGTTTAACATAGCTTTATTTTTAAATTTCTCTACAGCACGTACACCATTGTAAGTAGAAATTCCGATATAACAAATGATTAATCCAAAATTTAGCTCACCCAAAATAAGTGAGAATGTGATAAGGATAAGAAGAATAAACCCTAATATTTTTTGGACTAACGAAATTGATTTGTTCATATTTAACACCTCAATCCCAAATGAGTATTGTACATACTTCTCCTTCTGGAGTTACCTCTACTACTTTAAGAAAAAATTAAACCGAAATATTTTGAAAGAAGATAAAATCCCCAATATATAACTATGCAACATCTCCAATAAAATTTCATGAGAGATAATGTCCTTTTTTTATATGGGTGGAGTAAAAAAAGTTTAGAGGGAATGATTGAAGAGTTCATGACAAAAGGGACGGGGGATTATATTGAAGTGATTTTTTTTATTATTAGTAGTTTTGGAAAGGAATAAGTGTGAAAAATATAATACAAAAAGGGGATTAATTGATCATTTAAAAGAGAAAAAATAAATAAACAGATTAATGTCCCCTTTTTTGTTAAAGACATTACTTGCCATCATTCCTAATAATCGATATATGCTTGGGTAATAAAAATCCGAAAGTTAGAATGAAAACTAAAATGGAAATATACCAATTCCATCCTTTGTATTTCATATAGCCAGAATGGATCATCCCAAATTCTATTAAAAGGGATAGAAAAGTAAAACCAATTGTCAATTTCCACTTATTATTACTTGTTAGGTAATTTAAGTAAAGAATTGCAAGTGAGGTTGGTATAAAGGTATAACTGAGAATATCTCCAATGCCAGCTTTTTGGGGGTGACCAATATCAAAAGCATCAATGACCCTAGCAATAATGCCGTCGCTAAACCAAGTAGCAAACCCTACAACTCCAAAGGTAATATAGATTTCCCTCCATGTAATATTTTTTTTACGGATAAAAAGGGCTGTTGTGGTTAATAAAATGCTTATGATTACTGGAAACCATAAGCCCTTTGCTCCAAAATCTAAATGATCGATGATTTTCTGCATTTATATACTCCTTTTACATATTACTTTTATTTTTTCTTTTGGTAAATTATATATACTGTATTGTTTAACGTTTCTACTATTAAAATTAGTGGAAGTAAAATTTTTATTCAAATAACCCCATATGACAACAGGTAATTAGAAATCCAAGAAAGGTTGCTTTCCAAAGAGAAGGCATCTTTTTTTTATTTACATGAGCAAAAGTTTTTAAAGATTTTTTCACAACTGTGATTTGGTTCACTACAGTGATTATCATTCTCAATTTATCATGGAAGTAAGAAAACTAAGGGGGAATCACTATGAGCGAGAACAATGTTGATAATCAAATGGAGAGTAATTTCTCAACTTCAAAGGTTGGGACATGGATTTCAGTGGGAATGGTTGCAGGTGTAATACTTGTTTCTTATTTTATTTTATTTGGACTTTATATGAGTCGAGTGTAGGGGGGGAAGAGACATGCATCTGGATGAAAAAATTTGGCTGACACTAAGTTTCGGTATGATTATGATATTTATGTTAATCACGGGTTATCAGACCTTTGCTCTCGAGATGGGCCCACCAAGTCATCAGGAAACGATTGATCCCCAGAAGGTAGATCAAACTGCACCCTTTAATGAACCAGGGATAAAGAAAATTGGTGAGAACGAATATGAAGTGGTCATGACGTTGCAAATTTTTAGCTTTACTCCCAATGCGATTGAAGTTCCTGCTGGGTCAAAGGTTCACTTCATTCTAACTTCAAAGGATGTGGTACATGGATTTGAGGTAGCAAACACAAATATTAATGCAATGGTTATGCCAGGGCATATACAGAAAATTACTCAAACCTTTGATCAACCAGGAGAGTATTTAGTGTTATGTAACGAATATTGTGGGGCTGGCCATCAAATGATGAGCATGACCATTAGCGTGAAATAATCAAAAGGGGGGACGTACATTGGAAACAGTAATACCATCAAAGGAAAAAGTGACGGTTTTTAACAAAGCCAATCAAGTGCTTGGAATTCATTTAGAGGATGCAAGAATCACGAAATCATATCTTTTGGTTGCTTTTATCGCATTACTACTTGGCGGATTCCTCGGTTTATTACAAGGACTGAACCGTGCGGGTGTGTTGGAACTACCTGTATGGCTAAATTATTATCAAATTCTTACAGCTCATGGCTTACTACTGGTAGTGGTGCTTTCGGCCTTTTTTACAATCGGCTATTTCTATGCTGGATTATCGCATACATTAGGAGGACTTCTTCCTAAAGTGAGAAAAATGGCGTGGATTGGTTTTTGGATGAAAATGTTTGGTTTTGTCTTAGTTGTTATTCCTATTTTAAGGAATGAAGCGTCTGTTATGTATACATTCTATCCACCTATGGCCGCTCACCCAATGTTTTATTTTGGACTCGTTTTTATTGTACTTGGGATATGGATGCTAGCAGCAGGAGCTTTTGTGAATGTTTCCCACTGGAGAAAGGCTCATAAAGGACAGCATCTTCCTATTCTTGCTTTCTTTGCTACAGGTGTATTTGTTCTATTAGTAGGTGCAACGGCGTTTGTTGCGGTCGAAGTACTTTTTATGATTATTCCATGGTCACTAGGATGGGTGGATACGATTAATGTAATGGTGGCACGTACACTGTTCTGGGCTTTTGGACATACGGCGGTAAATATTTGGTATTTAACAGCCGTTTCTGCATGGTATGTAATTGTGCCAAAGATTATCGGAGGCACCCGATTTAATGATTATTTAACTCGTGTAGTGGTAATTGCATTGGTTATTATGAATATCACCGGTGGATTTCACCATCAAATTATTGACCCAGGCATTTCGCTCCCAATTAAATTCATGCACGTATTCATGAGTTTGGCTATTGGTTTTCCTTCTTTAATGACGGCGTATGCGATGTTTAGAGTTTTCGAACGGACCGGTAGAAGAAATGGTGGAAAGGGAGCCTTAGGCTGGTTGAAGAAACTGCCTTGGGGTGATGTGCGCTTTCTATCTCCTTTCATTGCCATGGCAGCGTTCGCCCCTGCTGGAGCAGGAGGGATCGTTCAGAGCACGAACCAATTAAATCAGGTTGTTCATAATACGATGTGGATCGTAGGTCACTTTCATTTAACTCTTGGAATGACAGTAGTGATGACATTTTTCGGTATTAGCTATTGGTTAGTTCCTTTCGTTTCAAAACGTGTTTTGACTCCACAAATGAATAGAATTGGAGTGGTACAAACCATTATTTGGACGATCGGAATGGTCATCATGGCTAGCTCAATGCATATTGTTGGGTTGCTAGGATCTCCACGAAGAACATCTTATACCACATATGGCGAGCATGCTGCAGCCCAAGCTTGGGACCCGTATATGATGATGATTGGAATTGGCGCAACGTTTTTATTGATTGCTGTTATCATTCAAGTATACGCCATATTTAATATGATGTTCTTTGCTCCAAAAGGGGAAACAGAGTTCCCTATAGCCGAGGTTGAAGCAGGAGAATCTCCAACACCATATTTAACAGAGCGCTGGGGCGTTTGGGTAATTATCATGCTAATCGTTGTTGCTATGGCCTATGTATTGCCGTTAACAGATATGATCGTTAATGCACCACCAGGATCGCCACCATTTAAAACATGGTAACAATTTCGATAAATAGATAGCTCGAAGGTGTCGGGCTATCTATTTATGATTGTATCTACTCAGCTTAGGATATGGAAGTGATCTCTGTGCTAAAAAACCAACATACTACTATCTCATTTATCGTGGTAATTTTGTTTGGATTTATTTTGTTTTACATTGGAACAGATGGATTTAAAGCATTTACTGCAGAATCTGCCAGATTAAATGAGCTAAAGGAGGAAAAGCCTGTCTTTCCACAAGTAACAATGGAGGACAGCAAAGGGCGAACGTATTCTCTTTCCGAATTCGAAAATAAATATGTATTAATTACCTTTCTGTATACCTCCTGTGGAACTGTCTGTCCTCAGTTAGAAAAAAATATGGCAGAACTTTATGAGAGACTTCCTCAATATGTAGGAAAAGAAATCTTATTTCTAAGTATTAGTTTTGATCCCACTAGAGATGACCCAGATAGACTAGAAACGTATCGAAAGGCTTTTGGTAGTGATGGGGATACGTGGAGAATGGCAAGAATCGTCGATAAGAACGAATTAGATTTGTTGCTGAAGCGATTTGGTGTCATTGTTATTCCAGATGGAAACGGAAACTTTACCCATAATTCCGCCTTCTATTTAGTGGATAAATCAGGGAGATTAAGTGAGGTAATGGATTATACAAAAATTGAGGAAGCTGCTGATAAAATTGCCACCTTGATTGAAAGTGAAAAGGGGAATAAGAAATGACATCCTTCATATATGGCTTGTTGTTATACGTTTTTCTCATGATTCCTCCGGTAGCTAACTTAGTAGAATCCATAATGATTACACATATGCACATGCAAATGCCCTTCCTTGTTATAGCTGGCTTCTTAATGGGTAAACTCTTTCAACGAAGATTTCCGCTATTCTTTGAAAAATGGAATAGCAATGGAGTCCCAGGAATCACCTTATTTATGATCATTATTATCTATTGGACGATCCCTCGAACGATGGACGAAGCACTAACCGTACAAAGTGTTGAAGTATTTAAATTTATTAGTTTGCCATTTTTAGCTGGAATACCTCTAAGAGACAGCTGGAGCAAACTTAGCTCCTTTGGAAGGAATACGGTGATTGTCATTTTTATGATTAAATACTTTGGGATGGGAGCTCTCTATATTTGGTGGCCTAGTCAATTGTGCAACAACTATCTATTAATTGACCAACTCACCCTCGGCTGGGGATTTATAACCACCGCGCTATGCTTATTATTGTATTTAATTTATGTGTTTATGATAGACCCTTCTGACTATGAGTAATACTTAGATGTCAGAGAGGGCAAGATTGGGCCTAATCGAAACTGGATTAGAGCCCTTTTTTGTTGGACTTAGTCACTGTTACATACTTTCAAAGAATAAAATTTACCTAGTTGTTTCTCTATATTTAATATCTTTAATTTTTTCTGTTTCATTATCGAATGTAATATCAACAAATACTCCAAATTCTTTACTGTCTGTTTTTAACCAAAGTTTAAATTTTTCTGTTGAGTATTTTGTTCCTTTTTCTCTGCCAATGTGAAGATAATCAATAATATTAGCTTGGGGATATTTTTCTTTTGTCTTCTTCATAGCTATCTGCCCCCATTTAGCATATGGAGGTCCTTGTTGTTCAGCATGTATCACGTGATTAGTATCAAGGATTGGAAAATCTCCAAACAAGAATAAGCCAAAAAGCAACTGAATGGATAGTATTATTTTCATGACCAAAACCTCTTTTTTAATTTAGTCTTTTTCATGTTTCTTGAGATTATACGAAATGCTAACATGGGTAGATTTATCCATTATCTAATTTATTATAGCTTTCAATCTTTGTAAGCCAATAAGCTGTAAAATAAAGTGTTAAAAAAATAATAAAATCATACAAAGTCGACCAATTTTTAGGGTTATAAAAATCAATAGCATCGAAGAGATTCATTCCTCCAAAAGCAGCAATGGATGAGAATATAACTCCCTTTAATAAGGGATTCATTTTTGGTTTTATTTGTAGTGCAAACATCACCGCAACAGGTGCTAATGAGAAGTGGTAGGGTAAAAATAGAAAAGGTGCTAATGGGATGATTACCATCGGATACGACCAGAGTCCTAAAGATAAAGCAGCAAGGTCTATTGTTAATGACAATATGATAGTCATCAAACCGCCTAATAGAAGGCGTCCAGTACTATTCTTCTTTCTGAAAGCAAACCAGACAATCCATGGAATAATAAATAGGGCGACTCCAAGCCACCATTGCCAAGTAGAGAAAAATTCTTCCGACACTATTTTTGCAAATAAAGAACTGATCTCAGTAAACTGGCTATAAGCTTTTTCTGATTGAGCGAGCCCTTTCTCAAATGCCATTCGTAACATCTCCCGAAAGAAGTAATAATATATTTTTTTCCGTTTAGGACTCAGATATTCAAGCTTTAAAAAAACTATAATAAATATACATTTATAACCTCAAAAAGTTCTGTAACTTAATTTTATTAAGAATAAATGCAACTTAAGGGTACATGATAAAAAGGCTTGACTAGATCAACTTTTGAGGGGGATTTTTATGGGTGACTTTTTAGGTTTATTTGGGGATGACAAAACAAGCAATCAAGAAAATGATACTCAATTGACAAACCAAGATAATCAATCAAGCGGTACAATACAGCTTCATAAAGAAGAGTTAGATATAACAAAAAATAATGTCGATGCTGGAGAAGTAGTCTTGTCCAAAGATGTTGTTGAAGAACAAAAAACTGTTGATGTCCCAGTAATGCATGAGGAAGTTGTTATAAAGAGAACGCCAATAAATAATGAGAGAAGTGATCAATCCACCATCTCTGAGGAAACTATCCGTATTCCTGTTACCCAAGAAAAAGTTGAGGTAAATAAGTACACGGTAACTACTGAGGAGATTTCCGCCTCAAAGCGTCAAGTTCAAGAAACACAGCAAGTTCAAGAAACGCTTAAACACGAAAAGGCAAATGTTAATACAACTGGAAGTGTAGATATTGTTTCAGATGGTACAGGCTTTGAAGATATAAATAACAGCTAAAAACAAAAACACCTTTTCATTCATAAATGAAAAGGTGTTTTCACCATTTTTCTATGGGAGGCATATTAAGTTGCACGATGAGCAGAATTCAATTCATAACAATAATGAAGAATTAACGCTTGAATTACATAAGGAAGAGCTTCAGGTGAATAAAAAAATTATTGACACAGCAACGGTCAATGTATATAAGAAAACGTATACCGTAGAAAAGCAAATTTTGGTTCCAGTAACTTATGAAGAACTGATCATTGAGAAAAAGGTCCCGAATGAAAAAGTCGAAACGATAAGTATTCCTTTAAGTGAAGAGCGTATTGAGATAACGAAACATCCAATAATTATTGAAGATGTTGAAATTTATAAGGAAAAAATTGAAGAATATATACAAATTAGTGAAACTGTAAAGGAGGAGAATATTCAAATTGATACTGTAGGTGATGTAAGGGTAGTGGTTGATAATCAAACTTCAACTGTCTAATATATTCCTTTTTCAGTCTCACTAATTGATTTTAATACTAGCTCCACAAAAGCCTCTACTGCTGGAGATAACCACTTTTTCTTTTTTATAAGCAAATGAGAATAAAATGGTTCAAAGTTTTCAGAGTGTGTTAGGATTTTTAGCTTTCCTTTCTCTACATGTTCTTTCACAGTAATGTAAGGCAAGGCAGAAAATCCAAGTCCACTCATAACCATCTGTTTAATTGCTTCTATACTCCATAACTCCATTGTTTGAAAGTTGTGGATGCCCTGCTTTAAAAGGTGTCTTTCAAACATTAAGCGATAACTGCAGCCCTCTTCATTTGTGATGAAAAAATGGCTGTGGTTATTTTTTTTATATTCATCAAAATGTTCTGGCCCGTCATGACTACTTACAAGTACGATTTTTTCCTCAAGTAAAGAATAATGAATGCATTTTTCTAATTTCATTTCTGGGTAGACTATGAATGCGATGTCCACCCGTCCACTTAATAAGTCTATTTGGTTTTGACCACATGTACCATTGGTCAATATTAATTTGACATTAGGATATTTTACGCTAAATTCCCTTATTATTGGACCTAACCTGGAGATGGTTAAAGACTCTGGTGCAGCCACTTTTAATACGCCCTTAACTACATTGGTGCTTCGCATATTCCTAATCTGTTCGTGAGTAGAAAGTAAATCTTCCGCTAAAGGTATTAATTCTCTACCTAAATGAGTAAGTTTCAAAATTCTATTTGTATACGTAAAAAGTTCCCCGCCAATCTCGTGTTCAAGTGCCTGAATATGAGAAGTTATCGTCGATTGAGTGTAACCTAACTTCGAAGCAGCACCTGTATAACTTCCTATTTCACAAATAGCTTGAAACGTAATAAGGTGTCTTATTTCCATTTTGTTTCTCCCTAAGATATCTATCGAAAAAAATGATAATGAATTTAATAAATTCAATTTTATTTATAGTTAATATCATCATACAATAAAAGCTATTCAATAGTAAATTAGTAAATGAAGGTGAGTTTATGAGTTTGATAGCGTTTCTATCGTATGTAATTATTACATCCATTACGCCTGGTCCGAGTAACATCCTAATGATGAATGAAGCGAGGAGATTTGGTTTTGTTGGGTCATGGAGGTTCATTGGCGGTATCTTGATAGGATTTGCAGTACTAGGGATATTGAGTGGAGTATTTACAACAAGCCTATACAATTGGATTCCTGTTGTAGAGCCATATTTTAAAATAGCTGGTGCTGTATATCTTCTTTACTTAACTTGGCAGATCAGTTTGCCCAAAGTTTCAAAGGAGGATTCTAGAGAAGTGCAATCTTCTTTTTTATCGGGTTTTATCTTTCAAATGATAAATGTCAAAAGCATTTTGTTCTTTTTAACAGTGTTGAGTGCGTTTATTTTACCATTTAATGATTCTCTTAAATCTATAGTGCTCTATTTAACCTTAGCTATTTTTCTAGGATGGCTGGCATTACTTTTGTGGTCAGGGTTTGGCTCGTTGTTTAAAATATTTTTCGCCAAACATGAAAAGTCATTTCGTTTAATTATGTGTTTGTTATTAATCTACTCTGCTGTAACTATTTTTATGTAGCATAAGCCTTTATCAGATAACATAGGATTTTCAAAACGATCTATCGAATTTTATTACATATATAAAAGAGGGAGGTATTTTATGAAAATTGGTCAAAAAATAGGTGAAGGAAATTGCTCAGAGGTATTTGAGTGGGAGAACGATAATAAAATCATTAAATTGGCAAAAACAAATACAAATAAAATAGCAATGCAAAGAGAATATGAGAACAACCTTGCTGTCTGGAAAATGAATGTATCTGTTCCTCAACCGTTTGAAATAGTGGAGGTTGGTAATCGGACTGGAATGGTACTAGAGCGTATTTATGGTGAAACTTTAAAGGAACGATTATTCAAAAGTCTAATGGAAGAGGATCATTTAGTACAGTCTGTAATAGATTGGAGTGATATACAATTAACCGCTCGACTATTAAGTGAGATTCATCAATTAACAAATATTGAAGTACCTCCTCAAAGAGAAATATTGAAACAACAGATTTTAAGTGTGTGTTATTTGAACGAAGAAGAGAAGGAATCTGTTATCAGTATATTAGATTCATTACCTCAAAAAAGCAATCTTTGTCACGGTGACCCGAATCCTAATAATATGCTTATCTGCAATGGAGAACTTTTTATGATCGATTGGATGAATGCCTCTAACGGGAATCCAGAAACAGACATTGCAGAGTACATAATAATGATTAAATATGCCATTCTACCTTCTGACACTCCACAAAATGTGGTAAAAAATTTTGATTTAGTAAGAGACAATATAATTAAAGTATTTATGGATGAATACACCAAATTAACGGGTATAGGCTATGATCAAGTGGATCCTTGGATAGTTCCAGTTGCAACTCGTAAACTAACTGCTGATGGTATATGTGAAGAAGAAAAACAATTACTTCTAAAAGAGATCAAATTAAGAATGAATGGGAAATAAATAATTCATTCATTATAGTAGCTAGTTAGATGGGAGAAATCCATATGAAAATTAAAACTGTTGGTACGTGGGACGATGAACTTTGGCAAGACGCAAGCCACCTCTATTTGGAGGCATTTGGAGATAAGGGGGCCAAACCGGTTCATATTATCAAAAATATGTTTGCACAAGGAATTGCCGAGCTTCATGTGGGGTACAACGAGTCAGTAGCGGTTGTGATGGCTCTCACAGGAAAGCTAGTATCTGACAAGGTGATGATCATCGACTATTTAGCCGTATCTGAGAAAGAGAGAGGCTATGGACTTGGTAAATACTTAGTTGATTATCTGCGACAGAAAGCAGCCTCTAACTGGAGAAGAGCTGTTTGTGTATATCAATACCTTTCATCGGCTATCGTTTCGTGGAGGTGGGAAAAAAGAAGGTTAGAGGTTTCTTTCTTAGCTTTAAAAGTTCTACAAACACTTCACCAATTATTCATTATTAATAACATTTAGGGACATCTTAAGAGAAGAATGGAGGGTACTCTATGTTCTTTCGAGCGATGTCTATTTTTATGTTAATTTTCTTTATTCAATCAACAAGTACGAGCGCTGAAGTACCTTTAACCGCTGCTTTTGTACGAGACAATCAACTATGGGTCAAACAAGGGGAGCGAGAAACACAACTGACATATTCACAATATGTTTATGCCCCTCAGTGGTCTTACGATGGACGCTTTATTGCGTATATTGATAGCGACGAACAATGGTCCAAATCTGATCTATTGATATATGACTTAGAGAAAAAAGAAAGTTATCAGCCTTACATAAAAGTGGAGACTTCTGATTTTAAGTGGTCACCGATCAGGAACCAATTAGCTTATAATAGCCAGGGCTTATTGAATGTAACCAAAACAAAAGGTGGTCGGCCTCAAGGGTTTGAAAATGTATCGTTAGGCGTAAGTGACTTTGAATGGTTTCCAAATGGGAAAGAGTTCATCGTGTCTTCTCAATCGAATTTGTTACCTACAGGTTGGGGACCGATTGAGTTGTTTAGAATCCCAGTCAATGCAAATCTAAAACCAGAAAGAATGAAGCACTTTTATACGGTCCACACTGACCCAAATGATCTATTTGCGATAAGTGCAAATTATTTTAAATGGAGCCCGGATGGAAAGTGGATTAGCTTTCTTGGGGTCCCAACGGCTTCTTGGGCGATGGATAGCAATTCATTGTGTGTCATTTCATCAGAGGGGAAAGACTTTCAGGAAGTCGGAAAGATGCTTGGTTTTAAAGATTGGATGAAATGGTCCCCTTCGAAGAATCAGTTGGCGTATATATCTGGGGAAGGAAGGTTCTTTGTAGAAAACAAAAAAATAACCATTGCTGAGATGCCTGCATTTTTACAACAGAAGAACTATACACCTAAAGGGTATGTGGACCTTGATCTTGAATGGTATTCGCCAAACAACGTCATTGTCGCACGGACAAAAGAAAACAAGGAATGGAAGGAAGGGCCTGTTCCAACAATGTTCACATCTCTTTATTTGATCGACATAAAGTCTAATGTACAAAAACAACTTACCTACCCTAAAGGCAAAAAACGGGATGTTAATCCACAGGTGATAAGTGAATATATAACATGGGTCCGTCATAATGGGAAAGAGCTAAAGGGTGACGTGTGGTATAAAAAAGGACTGAAAGGCAAAGAACAGTTGTGGATTCAAAATGTGGACTTCGAACCTGTTTTTTACAAAAAAGGAAACATCCATCATTAAAGTGATTGTCATCTATTACAAAATCTTACTATTGAGAAAGAAGAAATAAAGTTATACGAATTTTTCGAAAAAGACAAAAAATCATATAAATTAAGATAAAAAAGTAAACGTTTTCAAAAATAAACCCCTCTATAATAAGGATAAATAAACCACTACTTAGTGGATAGTAAAACTACTACTGTTTTTGGAGGGAAAGTTATGTACAAAAATCCACATTATTTTTCTCATTTGGCTCATGTTGAATTAATTAGTCCGAAACTAGAGGAGTCGGCTGAATTCTTTAAAAATATTATTGGTCTTGAGGTATCCGATCGTACGGAAACCTCCGTGTATTTCCGGGCATGGGGAGAACACTATCACCACAGTTTAAAAATTACAGCAGGTGAAGAACCTGGATTAGGACATATTGGTTGGCGCGCAGATAGTCCTGCTGCTCTTGAGGAAGCTGCGGCTCATATTGAGAAGCTAGGACTAGGAAAAGGCTGGATTGAAGGAGATCTGGGTCATGGCCGGGCCTACCAATTCACTTCTCCAGATGGACATTTAGAAGAGATTTTTTGGGATGTAGAGATGTATGAAGCTCCTCCAGTATTAAAGAGCAAGTGGAGAAATCGTCCGCAAAAAAATCCTGGTCGAGGTATTTCACCACGTCGTATCGATCATATCACTCTGCACAGCAATGATGTCACAAAGGATCGGGAATTCTATCAAAACATTGGATTCCGTTATAATGAAGGAATTTTCTTGGATGCAAACGAGCCTGGAAGTCCAGAAATTGGTGCATGGCTTTCTGTTACTAATCTTTCTCATGATATAGCATTCTTGAAATCTCATACTGGAAAACCAGGTGGATTTAATCATGTTTGTTATGCGGTAGAAAGTAGAGAAGAGGTCTTATTAGCTGCTGATCACATTGTTGAGAACGGATACAACCTAGCGATGGGTGGACCGACACGACATGCACTTGCAGAAGGTTTTTTCTTTTATGTTGATGAACCAGGTGGAAACAGATTTGAATTATATGCAGGAGCACATCTCGTGTTTGCACCTGATTTTGGTCCATATAGATGGAGTCTTTCAGAGAACCCGAACGATGCTTGGGGCAGAGAAATGCCGTGGGATGCATCGGGGAAAATTATTAAATAAGAGCAATAGTGAGGGGATGTACTACAATGTGGCACTTTTTTCCGGATAATTATATGTGGTCCTACCAAGTGGTAAGAATGATTAGTCAATCCTATTTTGGCGGTGGTGAGGTAAATGAAATTCTTGACGCTGCTAGCCGAATGAAGGTAGGAGATTTTGAAAGCTTCCATCAAGAATGGATTAGACTTGGAAATAAAGCTTTAACAACAGCAAATGACGCGATGGATAAAGGATATAAGGAAACAGCTCGATCAGGTTATTTACGTGCAGCAAACTATTATCGATGCTCTGAGTTTTTCCTTCAGCCTGATGACAATAGAAAACTACCAACCTATTTAAAAGCAGTAGATTCATTCCGAAAGGGAGGGGAGTTATTACCAAATTCCCCAAAGGCGATTAACATTCCATTTGAACATGCTGTTCTTCCAGGATATTATTTTGAAGCACCTGGACAGAAGAAAGGTCCATTAATGATTATGTTTGGTGGTCTTGATTCAACTGCTGAAGAGCTATATTACGGTCCAGCTCAATTACTGAATGAAAGAGGAATCTCGCTTTTAGCAATAGATGGACCAGGGCAAGGAGGCGCTCTTCGTCTCCATCATATTCATTCTCGCCATGACTATAATCTTGCGGGAACTGCTGCGTATGAATGGGCCGTGGAAAACCTGGAGGTAGACCCGAATCGAATTGGAATTATGGCCGTCTCCATGGGAGGTTACATGGCTGCGAGATGTGCAGCGTTTGAACCGAGATTTAAAGCATGTGCAATTTGGGGAGCGGTGTATGACTATAACGATGTGTGGGCAAAACGGCCAGATCATCACCCGTTAGCGAAAATTCTCCAACACATATTTGGAGTAGAAGATATGCCTGCAGCAAGAGCAAAGCTGCAACACTACAACCTGAGGGGAGTAGCCGAGAAAATTCAGATGCCAACTTATATCGTACATGGGGAAGATGATCGACAAAACACCGTTGAGAATGCCCATAATGTATTTAATGATCTAACATGCCCTCGCTGGTTAAAAATCATCCCAGCAAGTAGTACGGGCTCATCTCATTGTCAGGTGGACAATATTACAGAAACGTACGCAATGTATGACTGGCTGAAGGAGCAACTAGCAAAATAATTAGGAGGGAAAGGAATGAAGTTTGTCACGTTTACCAATCGAGAACAACAACAAAGGGCTGGCATTCTGATGAATGATTCTGTGATTGATCTTAACCTTGCCTCTAATGGTGAACTACCAGAAACAATGGCAGATATGATTAAGAATCAATCCCTATATATACCGGTTGTTCAATCGTTACTAGAGACAAAAGATCTCCCTTCTATTAATCTAAAAAATATACAGCTAAATGCACCCCTACCAAATCCAACTAGTTTTCGGGACTTTGTGGCCTTTGAAACACATGTAAAGAATGCAACCAAGCGTTCGGGTGATACAGTGGCCCCTGAATGGTATGAAATGCCAATCTTCTACTTTTCTAATCCAAATGCCATGAAGGGTCCGGAGGAAGAAGTGAAACGACCTTCAAGATGTATACGCCTCGACTATGAACTTGAGCTTGCCTGTGTGATTGGTAAAGAAGGGAAAAATATAAAAGCGAGCGAGGCGGAAGATTATATTTTTGGCTATACCATATTAAATGACTGGTCTGCAAGAGACATTCAAATGAAAGAAATGAAAGTGTTATTAGGACCTGCAAAAGGGAAGGACTTTGCCACATCCATTGGTCCCTACATTGTAACAAAAGACGAATTGGAACCATATCGAGTGGGGCAACGATTTGATTTAGAGATGACGGCAAAGGTGAATGGGGAAGTTCTTTCTAAAGGAAATTTTAAAGATATTTATTATACCTTTGGTGATATGATCGAGCGAGCTTCCGAGGATGTGACTCTTTACCCTGGAGATATTATTGGTTCAGGCACAGTTGGATTTGGATGCCTGATGGAGCTAGGTACAGAGGTCCATCGCTGGCTAGAACCTGGCGATGAGGTAGAACTCACAATAACAGGCATTGGTTCTCTTGCAAATAAAATCATTTGAATATGGTTAGGGGGATCGTATGAGGAGAATAGTGGACCTGAGCGTATCAATTGAAGAGGATATAAAGGATCCTCTTCCTTTTTCCATTCGTTATGAAACACATGAGGAAGGAGCAGAGTTCGGAGCCAAATTAGTGGGCGTGACTCCAGACGATTTTCCTGAGAGGAAGGGATTGGCTGGAGAGTTCCTTTCTCTAACAAGTCATGCTGGTACTCATGTGGATGCCCCTTGGCATTACTGGCCCACTTCAGAAGGGAAACAGGCCCGTACCATTGATGAAATGCCACTCGAATGGTTTTTTAACGATGGAGTGGTCCTTAACTTCACAGATAAATCAGCTGGATATGCAGTAACGATTGCAGATTTACAAGAAAAGCTTAAGGAAATGGACTATCAGCTAAAGCCTTATGATATTGTAATGATTCGTTGTGATGCAGATAAAAAAAGATATGAACCTTCCTATAGCGAAATTCATGTTGGGGTAACGGCTGAAGCCACACTTTGGTTGATTGAGCAAGGAATAAAGGTGATGGGGACAGACGGATGGGGATGGGACACTCCTTTATCCATTCAGGCAGCTGATTATTTGAACAACCCACGTCCTGGGGTGTTATGGGCAGCCCATTTCGCAGGTAAGGAAAAAGAATATTGTCAAATTGAAAAACTAGCAAACTTAGATCAGCTGCCTTCGTTTGGATTTAAAGTGTCAGTGTTCCCGGTGAAAATTAAAGGAGCTAGTGCTGGTTGGACTAGGGCGGTAGCTATCATAGATGAAATGAAATGAAGGTGAAAGAAAAGTTACTAAATGAATATTGAGGAGGTCCTTAGCTATGACAAATCAATATGTAAAAAAAGTACTTATAGTTGGTGGTGGAATAAGCGGGTTAGCCGCTGCCATTGCACTTCACAAAATTGGTATTGAGGCCGAAATAGCTGAAAAACAATTAGAATGGGATGTGTACGGTGTTGGAATCATTCAACCGCCCAATGCTCTAAGGGCACTGAATGAAATTGGTTTAGCAGAAGCTTGCATGGAACAGGGAACGTCTTATTCTGGTTTTGATTATTATACTGGAACAGGTCACTTTATGTTCTATGGTCCGTCACCAACCATTCAAGGATACCCAGGAGTTAATGGGATTTCAAGAAAGAAATTGCATCATATTTTGATTCATGCTGTTCAAGAAATTGGAACAAAAATCTATATGGGAACTACGGTTAATCAACTAGACAACAAGGCAGACGGAGTCACAGTTGAGTTAAGCAATGGAATAACCGCAACCTATGATTTGGTAATAGGTTCGGATGGAAGTAATTCGAAGGTCCGGCAGTTGTTGTTTGGTGATATAACCCAGATATATAGTGGTCAGGGAGTTTGGCGATATACGCTTCCTAGACCCAAAGAAGTAGACAAAGGGTTATTCTATTATGGTCAAAAAGCCAAAGCTGGTTTAGTTCCCATGTCTGATGATGAAATGTATCTTCTAGTCACAACTCATGAACCCGATAATCCAAGATTTCCGAACGACCAATTACATGTATTGCTCCAGGAAAGGCTTACTGAATTTGGTGGAATCATAGCAGAAGCAAGAACCATGATTGTTGATCCATCACTTGTGGTATATCGCCCTATATTCAGTCACTTTGTTGAAGGTCCATGGTATAAAGGAAACGTTGTCCTTGTTGGAGACGCCGCACATGGTACAGCTCCGCATCTTGGGCAGGGGGCTTCTATCGCGATTGAAGATGTCATTGTGTTAGCAGATATATTAAAGCATGATTTAGACATTCAAGAAACCTTGAGAGTCTTTATGGATAAACGTTATGACCGATGTAAATTGATTGTCGATCATTCCAATCAATTGGTGGAGTGGGAATTACTTACTTGGAGCGGGAAAATGAATGACGGGGGAAGAATTGGTGCCTTCGTTAACGAAACATTGATAAAAATGAATGAACCCTTCTTAACAGAAGTAAATCGTCCTATTGGTTAAGAAATAAGCCTTTGCTATGTGCAAAGGCTTATTTTTAATGGGGTTGTCCCCCATATCAATAGTAGCTTGTCCTTTCATTACCAGTATCCTGAAATAATGATATGTTCAAACATTAATTAGTTCTTCACTGAATAAGTATGCGAATTAACTATATTGGAAGAAGCTAAAATAAGCTGAATTATTGCGTATTGCAAGGATTTATGGAAGAGGTTCTTATTTTTTTTTGCTTGAAATAATTTATAATTATCAGATAATACTAGATATTTTAATCTATAATTTATTATAATAGACTATAATAGGATTAGAAATTAGACAGAATAGGTGTGTTCATAAGTAGCGCTCACATCCTTTCTGCGAATTTAGGATATAGATAAGGAAGGTAAAAATGAGAAAAAGAGAAACTACATCAGACGTTTTCTTAATTGGTGCCGGAATCATGAGCGCTACGTTGGGAACACTTCTGAAAGAATTAGTACCAGAATGGGAAATTACAGTGTTTGAAAAGCTCTCGAAAACAGGAGAGGAAAGCTCGAACGAATGGAATAATGCGGGAACAGGGCATGCCGCACTGTGTGAGTTGAACTATACGGTTGAAAAACCGGATGGAACTGTAGATATTAGTAAAGCCATAAAGATTAATGAGCAGTTTCAAATTTCAATGCAGTTTTGGTCTTATCTTGTAAACAGCAGGCTGATACATAATCCACAGGATTTTATCATGCCACTGCCTCATATGAGTTTAGTGCAAGGAGAACAAAATATAGCTTTTTTAAAGAGGCGATTTGAAGCGTTGTCAAATAATCCATTATTCCAAGGAATGGAGTTTTCCAAGGATCCAAAAAAACTAATGGAATGGATTCCTCTTATTATGCAAGACCGATCAACCAATGAACCTATAGCTGCTACAAAAATCGACTCTGGAACGGATGTCAACTTTGGTGCGTTAACACGCATGCTGTTTGCCCATTTAGAGAGCAAAGATGTGCAAATAAACCATAACCATAGTGTGCTTGATATAAAACGTACTAACGATGGATTGTGGGAATTGAAAGTGCGGAATCTCGAAAGTGGTACGGTTGAACATCATACAGCCAAATTCGTCTTTATTGGAGGCGGAGGAGGAAGCCTTCATTTACTGCAGAAATCCGGTATTCCTGAAGGAAAACATATTGGAGGTTTCCCTGTAAGCGGAATTTTTATGGTCTGTAATAATCCAACTGTTGTAGAGCAACATCATGCAAAAGTATATGGAAAAGCGAAGGTTGGGGCTCCGCCAATGTCTGTACCGCATTTAGATACAAGATTTATTGACAATAAAAAATCCCTACTATTTGGACCGTTTGCTGGGTTCTCACCTAAGTTTTTAAAAACAGGTTCTGTATTTGATTTAGTAACTTCTGTAAAGCCGGATAATCTCTTAACGATGTTGGCTGCAGGTGCAAAAGAAATGTCTTTGACAAAGTACCTGATTCAACAAGTGATATTATCAAAGGAACAACGTATGGAAGAGTTACGTGAGTTTATCCCGAATGCCAAGAGCGAAGATTGGGATTTAGTAGTAGCAGGTCAACGTGTGCAAGTGATAAAGGACACAGAAGATGGAGGCAAAGGAACACTCCAATTTGGTACAGAAGTGATTACTGCTGAAGATGGTTCCATTGCAGCATTACTAGGAGCTTCTCCGGGTGCTTCTACTGCCGTTCACGTCATGCTAGAGATCATCAAAAAGTGCTTCCCGCAACATATAAATGAATGGGAACCGAAAATCAAAGAAATGATCCCTTCTTATGGTCTGTCACTAATGGAAAACCCAGACCTATTACGAAGAATTCATCACTCAACAGCAGAAACACTAGGTCTAGCCGAGAAAGAACCGGTTTTTAGTTAATAAATAAAAAAAGAACTTCCAATCAAAAATAGATTGGAAGTTTTTTTTTTAGAAGTCGATGGTAGCTATCTTTTATTAATTTGAATAAATGGACCTACAAAAATTTAACAACACAGGAAGAAAACATATGTTCGGTATGGTATAATAGAAAAGACAATAGCATAGTTGCAGGGTGGGGCGATTGAGCCTTCCTTATGGGAGGTGACAAGCGTGGATTTAGATTCAGCAATGTTCGTAATAGCATTGGTAACTCTAATCGTACTTTTAATTGATAAAATAAAAAAGTAAAACCCACCCTGTATCTTTGGCCGGAACAGGTGGGCTTTACTTTGTAAAGAAACCGTATTGTTGATCGCCAATCGTACATTCTGCGATTATGCATTGTTGAAGGTAAGCGTGTGTTCAAAGCACATGCTTATTTTTAATATATGGATGATCTCCCTTTATTATAGACTAATTTTAGTGAAAAATAAATTAATTATAATATAATCTAATACTTTCTTATAAGATTATGTGAAGGAATTTTAATGAGTTGTTAGTGTTAGTCCCTACATATTTCCAATAATGATGCACATCCTACTACTAAATAATAGGACCTAGGAGGAGTTACAGTGAACCTAGATAACATCATTATTGCCCGAGAGAAGATGAAGGGCATTGTGCATGAAACTCCTTTGGATTATTCCAAAACGTTTAGTGACCTTGCTCAAAATGAAGTGTTTTTAAAGTTAGAGAATCTTCAAAAGACTGGATCCTTTAAGGTGAGGGGCTCTTATAATAAGCTAATCTCTTTATCTGAAGAAGAATTAAAAAAAGGAGTGGTAGCTGCATCTGCTGGTAACCACGCTCAAGGTGTTGCCTATTCAAGTCAAATGCTAGGGATTCCATGTACGATTGTAATGCCAAAGGGAGCACCGCTCAGTAAAGTGCTTGCAACAAGGCAATACGGGGCAGAGGTAATATTAGAGGGAAATGTGTTTGATGAAGCGCTTGCTTTCGCTTTAGATCTGAACGAAAAAAGAGGTGCTACATTTATTCACGCCTTTGATGATGAGGCGGTCATCACGGGGCAAGGAACAGTGGGGCTAGAGATTCTTGATCAGCTTCCTGAAGTAGAGGCGGTTATATGTCCGGTTGGCGGTGGGGGGCTGATAGCTGGTGTCGCAATGGCTGTGAAGGAAAAAAATCCTAATATTGCTGTATATGGTGTTCAAACCATGGCGTGTCCTAGTATGAAGCAATCTTTAATGGAACAGAAGCCCGTTGCCATTAAATCTGCACCAACAATGGCAGATGGAATTGCTGTACAAAAACCGGGAGCGAGCAATTTCGAAATTGTGAAAAAATATGTAGACGATATCGTGTGTGTGGACGAAATGGAAATTGCACGGACGATGCTCTTGCTTTTAGAAAGAAATAAATTACTAGTTGAGGGGTCAGGGGCTAGTTCTCTTGCCGCATTATTGTATAAAAAAATAAATATAACAAATAAAAAGGTGGCAGCTGTTTTAAGTGGGGGCAATGTCAATGTTCATTTTATATCTAGGATTATTGAACGTGGACTTGTTGAGTCAGGAAGGTACGCGAACTTTTCCATCATTTTAAAAGATAAGCCTGGAGAGCTTCAACGGGTGGTCAGCTCGATAACGGAATTAGATGCCAATATTCAAGATGTTCATCTCCATCATATGGGGAAGAATATCTATCCTGGCTACGCACAACTCGATCTTTCAGTTGAAACAAAAAATAATGAGCATATCGAAGAGCTGTTTAGTGTTTTAAAAGAGAAAGAGATTCAAGTAACGATGGAATCATAAGAATGTTCATAGAAAATCAAGTGAAAGTAATACGTAAAACGGTCTATCCTTTTTGTTACGGGTTCGGTTTTCGAGTACAAAAACTATTGGGGATAGATGTGCTGAAAGTGGTAGGTAGGTTTTTGGATATTCAAGTTAGAAAGACAAGTTATCTGAAAGAAAAGACACTGTTGTTATTGTTGACTTTTTCGAGGAGGTATTGGAATTCATAGGCGGAGAAATTCCGGTTAATGTGCTTAGTAGGACTCAAGAAGCAGATATAAGCGGATATATTCCGATTAACTTCTATATATATACCTAAATCTAAAGATTAGGTTCATATAAGCGGAAAAACTCCGCTTATTTTGTTGGAAATGTTGGTATTTCCCAAAATAAACGGAATTTCTCCGTTTATTTTTCAAACTTAGTGAAAACAATGTATAAAATGCTTGGAGACACAATGTTCCAAGCATTTTTGCTTATCAAATTTCCTGTAATTTAAGTGTGAATTACCGTTTAAATAGCAAGGTTAGTTCTAATTTTGTACTTCAAAACCGAACTACTTATCCTTTTTGTGATAGACTTTTTTGATTCATATGTTAAAAACATCTAAAAATATCAAATATTTATCTAAAGATTTTGAATTCTTAGTGTAAGCGTTTTCGTATAGAATGAAAACAAGAAAGGAGGAGCGAATCTATGAATCTTCGACAAGAAGTAGAATTGGACATTGTTCCTGCGGAAGAAAAAGGACCTAGAAAAAAATTAAAGCTTAAAAACGTGGTTCCTTATTTGTTTATTTTACCTTCAACTTTGATGATTGCTATATTTTTATTTTACCCTATTGGGACGGTATTTTATTATAGCTTACAAAATTACGATGTGTCGGCTCCATTTTATAACGGATTTGCGGGACTAGAAAACTTTAAAAAAATCTTTACTCAGGATAAATTGTTCTTCCCTAGTCTATGGATCTCTTTTAAATGGGTGGTTTCACAAGTAGGCTTGCAGCTCATTTTTGGATTATCGGCAGCCCTTCTCCTCAATCAAAAGTTTAAATTTAGGGGAATGGTGAGAGCGGCGGCATTTATTCCTTGGGCCATTTCGGGCGTGCTGGCTTCTGTTATGTGGTCATTAATGTTTAATGAGCATATGGGAGTAATCAACGATATCCTTTTAAGACTAGGTGTGATTAGTGAAAGTAAGGCGTGGTTAGCAGACAGTACAACAGCCTTTATTTCAGTTATCATTGCTGAGCTTTGGAGAGGGATTCCGTTCTTCGCCATCACACTACTCGCAGCACTTCAAAGTATACCTGAAGAACTTTATGAAGCAGCTAAAGTTGATGGGGCAGGACGCGTCAAGTCCTTTTGGTTCGTAACTTTACCACAATTGAAAAACACAATCGTTTTAACGACATTGCTTCGTGTGATTTGGGAATTTAATAATGTCGATCTTCTTTTCAACCTAACAGGTGGAGGACCAGCTCATAGTACGACAACATTAACGATGTACATTGCAGAACAAGCTGTTCATGGAAGTAACTTTGGTTATGGGTCGGCCTTAACAGTTGTAGCCTTTGGTATACTTTTCATATTCGCAGCTGTCTATTTACGAATAACTAGATTTGAAAGAGAGGAGAATTAAACATGAATAATCAAAAAAAACTTGACCGATTACTAACCTTTAACCTACCCGTACTGGTTATGCTTGTTTTCACTCTCTTTCCACTCTATTGGACTATCAACACGGCATTTAAGCAGGAAGGGGACATTATTAAGCGGCCACTAGGGTATATCCCCGCATCTCCAACACTTGAAAATTTTGTTACTGCTTGGACGAATGTAGGCTTTTCAACGTACTTTAAAAATAGTTTAATAGTTGGTATATCTACTGTATGTATCGTTTTGGTTTTATCCACGCTCTCCGGATATGCGTTAAGCAGATATAAGTTTAAAGGAAAACGACCTTTTCTCTTGATGCTTCTATGTACACAGTTCATTCCAAGATCTATGCTCATTATTCCATTGTTTCTCATCTTTAAAAATATGGGGCTAATTAGTAACCCGCTTTCGTTAATTATTACGTATGTTGCGGTAGAAATTCCATTTACAACGGTCTTAATGAACGGCTTTATTTCGAATGTTCCTCGTGAACTGGAGGAAGCAGCCATGATTGATGGATGCAATCGACTACAGGCCATTCGATATGTCATCTTTCCATTGTTAGTTCCTGGAATTGTGGCAACTAGTGTGTTTACTTTTATTTATACATGGAACGAATTTTTACTAGCCTTGATGCTGACAAATCAGCAGGAGAAATTCACCTTACCAATTGGACTCAGTTATATGATGGGTGAGTTTAATATCAACTATGGTGCTTTAGCGGCTGGAAGTGTAATCGCTTTAATTCCTGCAGTCATCCTGTTCGCCTTTGCTCAAAAGCATTTGGTTAATGGCATGGGTGGTGCAGTGAAAGGATAATTAAGGTAAAAAAGCTCATCAATATACAAGGGGGAGTATTTGTGTACAAAGGAATTTTGAAAACGATTGCGGTTTCTTCAATGGCCGCCATGCTAATGTTAGCCGGTTGTAGTTCTGGTGCAAGCAATGAACCATCTTCTTCAGAAAAGAAAACTGATCCAAATGAGAAAGTTACTTTAACGTTCTGGGATGAAAATGCGGGTCCACAAAGAACACCTATTTGGGAAGAGTTAATTAAAAGATTTGAAGAAGAAAATCTAAATATAGACGTTGAATATGTAGGATTACCTAAGGACTCGGCTAAAACAAAATATGATGCTTCCATTGCAGCAGAAGACACACCTGATGTGGGGAGCGTTCAAACAAGTTGGTTACCTGAGTTTGCGCTCAGAGAAGCGTTACTTCCATTAGATTCGTATTTTGACGATTGGGAGGATAAAGATAAGATCAATGCTGGTGCCATTGAGTTCAACAAGGATATTGTATTTGATAATAAGCTGTACGGTATTCCTTATACTCAAAATCTAGATATTTTATGGGTACGACCTGACTGGTTTAGTGAAAAAGGGACAAAGGTTCCTGAAAACTGGGATGAATTTTTTACTGCGATTGAAGAACAAACCGACAAGTCTAATAACCGCTACGGGTACACTATTCGTGGAGGTGCAGGTGGATCCTTCCAGCTACAACGTCTCATGTATGCTTACTCAGGTGAAGAAAATTATATTGAAGACGGAAAAAGTACGATTAATAGCAAAGAACATGCAGAGTTTTTGAAGAAGTATTTTGCTCTATATAAGGAGTACACTCCTCAAAGTGATATTACAAATGGATATAAAGAAATGATTGCTGGCTTTGATACAGGAGCTGTAGCAATGGTTCAGCACAATATTGGTTCGTATGGTGAGCACAATGAAGCATTAGAAACAAGTCAATTCCAGGCAATCCCACTGCCAAAAACGGCTGATGGTAAGTATGTAGCTGAAGGTGGGAATACCATTGGCATAAGTGTGTTTAAAAACACAGAACATCCAGACGAGGCGTGGAAGCTTGCGGCATTCCTTAACTCAAAGGAAAGTCAATCATATTGGAACCAACAGGTTGGCCAAATTCCAACGAACTCCGATGTACTAGATGAAGAATGGGTAAAGAATTCTCCACATATTCAAACGGCATTCAGTGTGTATGACAATCCAGAAACAATTCTTTACAAGCCACCGTTCTATCTGCCTGAGTACAGATCCATTCTCGATACGATTGTGGATCCAGGAACACAAGCAGTTATGAGTGGAAAGATGACTGTTGAAGAATTTTTAGATGAATGGGCAACTGCAATTGAAGAGGCACAGAAAAAATATGATGAGCATTTTAAACAATAGCCATTAATAATCAGTTGTTAAAAATAAAGCCGTCTAGAACACTCTTCCAGACGGCTTTAATAGCTTAAAGGAGGCGTAAAAATGAGCAATTCAGAAACAAAATTATCAATAGTTACCCCAGATGTGGCATTAGAAATGGCAGAAAAAGCAGCGAAAACCGTGATGAATACCTTCTCCACACAGGAGCTCCCACCTGCAAACGAATGGCATTACCATCAAGGTGTGTATCTTTACGGACTTCAACGAATTTGGGAAAAGACAGGGAATCAGGAGTATTTTCAGTACTTAAAAGGATATATCGATAATCTTGTAGATGATGAGGGGAATTTCTTGTTTGAGCGGGATCAGTTGGACTCTATTCAAGTAGGCATCCTATTATATCCTTTACTTTCAGCAACGAGTAATCCTAAGTATAGAAAAGCAGCAGATAAATTAAGAGGTTTGTATTTTACACTTAATCAAACAAAAGAAGGAGGCTTTTGGCATAAGGACAAATACCGGTATCAAATGTGGCTAGATGGTTTATTTATGGCAGGTCCTTTTGCATTAATGTACCAGCAATCTTTTCATGAACTAGGGTTAGATGAAATGGTACTCTTTCAAGAAAAGCTGATGAGAAAAAACATGAAGGACACGAAGTCGGGTCTTCTTTATCATGCCTATGATGAAAGCAGACGTATGCCATGGGCTAATGAAGATACGGGTTGCTCTCCTGAGTTTTGGGGCCGATCAGTTGGATGGTATGGTACAGCACTGATTGATATTCTCGATCTTTTACCGGAAGATCATCAGGGGAGAGGAGAACTTATTCAATCATTACAGAGTTTAATAGAAAGCTTGGTGAAGTACCAAGATTCACAGACAGGATTATGGTATCAAATCGTCGATAAAGGAATGGAGGAGGATAATTGGTTAGAATCTTCCTGTTCCAGTTTGTTCATTTATACAATTGCAAGGGCCGTTGAGAAGGGATATATCAGTAACAACCAACTAGAAGTGGCAGTAAGAGGCTATCAAGGGTTATTGCATCACATGATTGAGGTTGAAGGCGAAAAGCTAACGATGAAAGGAATTTGTATCGGTACATCTGCTGGAGTGTACGATTACTATGTTTCTCGACCTGTTTCTGAAAATGATTTGCACGGTGTGGGGGCATTTATTTTAGCAAGCATGGCACTTGAAAAAGTTCTTTCATAAAAAAGGAGAGTGATAGAATGAAAAAATGGGTTAGTAGTTTATTCGCAGTCTCTTTAATGGCAATGAGTTTATCTCCCGTCTTTGCGTCTTCCCAAAAAATAGGTGAGGAGGTTCTTGCTCCTAGTGACGGGTGGGCAGCATACGGGGTAGGAACAACAGGAGGATCTCATGCGGATGATCAGCATATCTTTACGGTGACGAACAAAAAGGAACTGCTTCATGCTCTTGGGGGAGGCAAGGATCATACACCTAAAATCATCTATGTGGATGGAAGCATTGATTTTAATGTAGATGAAAATAACCACCCTATTGGCCCTGACTATTACGCTGATGAAGAATATGATTTTCAAGCTTACCTAGATGCCTATAACCCGGAAGCTTGGGGGTATGAAAATGAAGTGTCAGGTCCGCTTGAAGATGCACGAGCTCGAGCGCAGCAAAAGCAAAAGCAACAAGTGGTCGTTAACATCGGTTCTAACACTTCCATTATTGGACTTGGCGATGATGCGAAGATTCTTGGTGGAAGCTTTATTATGAGTAATGTTGAAAATATTATTATTCGTAATATCGAGTTTGAAGCACCGCGAGATTTCTTTCCCCAATGGGACCCAACTGATGGGGAATATGGAGAATGGAACTCCGAATATGACAATGTAACGATCACCAATGGTACCCATCATGTCTGGATTGACCACAATACGTTCAGTGATGGACAGTACCATGATAAGGATTCTGGGAAATATTTTGGGAGAACATATCAGCAGCACGACGGTCTTCTTGATGTAACCAATGGAGCAAACTATGTGACGATTTCCTACAATGTATTACAGGATCACGATAAAGTATCGCTTATTGGTTCAAGTGACAGTCGTACAAGTGACCGTGGCAAATTAAAGGTAACCCTTCATCATAACTATTACAAAAATTTAACTCAACGTCTCCCGAGGGTAAGGTACGGGGAAGTTCATGTATACAATAATTATTACGAGTTTAATAATAGTTCTGATTATCCTTTTGATTATGCGCTTGGAGTAGGAGTAGAATCAAAGATTTATGCAGAAAATAACTATTTTGCAGGTAATATTGATCCTGGTAAAATTATTAAAGATTGGAAGGGAACGTCCATATATGAAAGTGGTACCTTTGTTGAAGGAAAGAGTTTGGCTAATCAAGTGGACTTGGTACAAGCGTTTAACCAATCCCATACGGTGGAGTTGAATGAGAATGTGGGATGGAAGCCGAGTCTTTTTACGAACATTCATCCGACCCAAAGCGTACCTGCTTTAGTGAAAGCAAAAGCGGGTTCCGGAAAGCTAGAATAGGAGGATGAATAAGAGGGAACTCATAATCATACGTTATGAGTTTTCCTTTTTTCATTAAATCTACCCATTTACCGATATCGACAAATAAGGTAAATTAGTAAATAGGATAATTTTAGAAAAAGGAATGGAGTAGAAGCAGATAGATTGTAAACGCTTCCTATGTATCTATGAGAAATAAGTTTATCAAATTTATAAAAAGGTATTTTTTATTTTCTCTCAGGTCAACGATTATTTCATTGTTTCTTCCAGTCATTATTTTTTTCATTGCTTTTACTGGGTGGATTTCCTATCAGCTCGCTGTGACACAATTAGAAGAAAATGCGTATAAAAATGTGGATGATACCGTATTTCAAACGAAGGCTTATTTAGAAAACAGACTGTATGATATTTTTGAACAGTTAGTTGCTTTTTCTAATGATCCCTCCACATTAGACATAATTAATTCAGAGTCAAAAGAAATTGATCCAGATGATTATATTGAAATGAACAACAAACTGAAAATGATTCACCTAAACTTCAATTCAATTATCGAATCGATTTTTGTGGATATGCACAATGGCAAGTTTACGATCTATCGAAGCGATTACCGAATGAAGTTCAAGCAGTTCCCTTATAAGGAGTATGCCAAGCAGTATCAAGGTAGCAAGGAAGGGTTTTATTGGCATAACGAACATATTGATGATATTTTTGCCAGTGAGGCTGAGGTTGTAAGCGTTTTTAAGCTAATTGGTACGGACAGCTCTGAGGCAAATGGGGTTTTATTGTTTAATTTGCGTACCGATTTTTTTGAAAATGTACTTAATAAATCGTTAATTGGTGAACATGGCTTTCTTACTCTTGTAAGCCCTGATGGAACCTTTAATTCAAAAGCAGTCCCCGAACAGTATCGTTTGGATTCAAAGGAAGTACAATACTTAGAAACGTTACAAGAGGAAAAGGGGAGATATGAGTTTCAGAATGCGGATGGAAAAAAGATGACCATTATTTACGATACCATTGGTGTGAACAAATGGAAGGTTGCCGCCGTGTTTCCGACGGATGAAATATTAAAGAAAGCCAATTATATTAAATACGTAACGCTGATCGTTATTTTAATTTTAACCGTTATAGCTATTTTAATTGCCAACTTTTTCGCAAAGTACATTACGAATCCTGTATCGGTTCTTGTTCAGCAAACAAAGCAAATCAACGAAAATAATTTGAATCTTACCTTTCATACGACTGGTCCAAAGGAAATTCAAATTTTAAATACAGCGATGGATGAGTTGATGGTTCGAATCAATACGCTGCTGGAGCAAATTAGACTAGAACAGGATGAAAAGAGACAACTAGAATTCTCTGTCTTGCATGCACAAATTAATCCCCACTTTTTATATAACACTCTTTATTCAATTAAAGGACTATCTGACATGGGAATGAATAAAGAAGCTAGCAGTATGATTACTGCTTTATCTAACTTCTTTCGTATAAGTATTAGTAGAGGGAAGGAGATTATCAGCTTAGAGGAAGAGCTTGCTCATATCAAAAATTATCTTATTATTCAGGAAATGAGATACGGTGATGATTTTTCGTATCAAATTCAGATAGATCCCAGTCTACTAAAATACAAAATTGTCAAACTAACTCTACAGCCCCTTATTGAAAATGCTATTTATCATGGAGTGAAGCAAAAACGTGGGAAGGGAGAGATTATTGTGAACGGCTATGAATCAGAGGATCATATTTATCTGGAAGTCGTTGACAATGGCTCAGGCATTAGCTATGACAGACTTAGCGAGATAAGGGAGGAGCTCTCTAGTCGAAAGGTTCATTCCCCAACCATCGGCATAGGGCTTAGAAGTGTGCATGAACGAATTAAGATGCACTTCGGAGAACCGTACGGGTTAATGGTTGAAAGTGAGGAAGGTGTAGGAACACACTCTTTGGTTACGATCCCAAAAACATGGGGAGGAGTGGGCTAAATGTATAAGGTTGTAATAGTTGATGATGATCGAATTATCCGTAAAGGCTTATCTAGTGTCATTCCTTGGGCAGAACATGGATTTGAACTCGTTGGGGTGGCTGCTGATGGAGAAGAAGGATTAGAGTTGATAAAAGCAAATCAACCGCAAATTGTTATTTCAGACATCCAAATGCCTTTTATGAATGGTTTGGAGATGACCAAGGCGATCAAGGATCTTGATATGAACACAAAAATCATTTTATTAACGGGATATGAAGACTTTAAGTATGCACACGAGGCCATTAAATTAAAAGCATTTGATTATTTACTAAAGCCGGTTGAAACTAGTGAATTAATTGAAAAACTGATTCAGGCTTCAACGGAATTAACAATAGAATATGAAAAAGAAGCTCAAATTAGTGATAGTCAAGCCTACCTCCAACAAGTGTTTTTGAAGAAACTTTGTCACTCATCCTTTTCAACAACCGAATTAATGAAGGAATTACATGTGCTTGGAATCCAGCCGTATGGTACGTACTCTAGCGCTCTCTACGTAAAAATGGATCAAGTGGAATTTGAATCACATTCCACCTTAGAAGTAATGAAAGCTAACTTGATAAAGGAGTGCAAAAGTGTCATTGCCAAAAGGGAGATAGAGGCTTATATTCTCCATGCGGAAACGGAGCATTTTGCTATTTTTCTCTTTGATACAGAAACGACAAAGGAGGGTGCTAGGGCAAGAGTAGATGAAATCACTCAAGAGATTCGACTGAATGTTGAAGCTTGCTTCAGTACAACCGTCACTATTTCGACTGGGAGAAGATACCCACATATAGATGGAATAGGCTGCTCTTATTTGGAAGCTAAAAAAGCGATGGAGTTTCGTCATATGATGGGAACGAATCGGGCCTTTTCGATTGAAGAAATTGAAGAAACGAATACTGAAGAAATGGCTATCGAGAATAGACTGGTAGAAGAGTTGATTCGTTATATAACACTTGGGTTACCTGAGAAAGTGACACTTTTACTAGAGGGTGTAAAGAAGGATATTATTAGTACGAAAATGGTTTCTCTTGAGGAAATCATTTTACTAGCTATTAGGTGCATTCATTTAATGCTTCATGAAGCGAGCATTATGGCTAAAACATGGGATTATTCAAGATTTACTCAATCGGAAAGTAAGTTGATGAAGATGCAGACCATTGATGAGATCTTTTTAGAAATAACGAACATCTCAATTGATTTAGCTAGCTTTGTGAAAGAATTAAACAGAAATCAGAAGCATTCTCTTGTTGATAAAGCAATTTGGTTTATTAAAGAAAATTATCATGAGTCAAGTGTGAATCTGCAAATGGTAGCAGAACAGGTACATGTGAGTTCCGCGTACTTGAGCAATTTGTTTAAAGTTGAAAAAGGATTTAATTTTGGCGACTTTCTGCTCGAAACGAGAATGAAGAAGGCGATGGAACTGTTTAGAACAACTGATTGTAAAACCTATGAAGTGGCAGAAAAAGTAGGATACTCAAATCCCCAATATTTCAGTAGCAGTTTTAAAAAATACACTGGATATTCTCCGGCAGAATTTAAACGACTGAAGTAAATGACGACTTTATTCGGGAGAATGGATTGGGGTGAATGGCATGAAAACGGATAAAAAGGCATACACCTTAATGAAAATGCTCATATTTTTTATTCCATTAGCGGTATCGGCTAGTTTAACTTCCATTTCACATGTTATTATCAATGGGACTTTAAGCCGATCGGATCACGCAGAAATGATTATCGCCAATTATGCTATTGCAGTTGCATTATTTGGCATCATTGAACGCCCAGTCCTTGTGTTTAGACAGATGAGTTCAACATTGGCAAAGGGGAGGTTGGCGTTTGATCAAATTGCTCTCTTTTTCTGGAAATCATCTCTTATTATCACAGCCATTTGTCTTCTGATTGGCTTAACAAAGTTCGGTGATTGGGTGTTCGAATATGGGTTCCAAGCAGAAAGTAAATCAATCCCGTCTTTAAAGATGACTTTTCTAGTTTTGTCAGGGGTTATCCTATTCTCAGGATTACGTTGCTTATATCAAGGCGTAATTATTGAGCAACTAGAAACAAAATGGATAACGATTGGAGTTGTCATTAGACTCTTAGGAATGTTCGCCTTTGCAGGTTATTTAACTTCGACCAATCATTCTTCAACAAGTATGACCGGAGCCATGATATTTTTGGTGGGGATGGCGATTGAATCCGTGATCAGTGTATGGAGAGGAATCAGAATTGTTCAGAAGAAACCGAAAGAAAGTGAGAAACATTTAAACGCAAAAGAAATTCGTTCCTTTTACTTTCCGTTGGTCTTTTACTTGTCCTTTCAGACTCTGTTGATTCCTGGTATCTATGCTTTACTAGCCAAAATTAATGATGTGCATCTTGGGATTGCTTCGTTTGCTCTAGCCTTTAGTATTACTAATTTGATCTTAAGCTTTTTTATGTATACTCATCAAATGGTCCTCCAGTTTTATCAAAATAGTAGAAGGGTTGTCATCAAGTGTGTAGTGGTTTTTAGTATCATTCCTACTTTCTTGTTAGGAATTCTATGCTTTACGCCGATGGGGCTTTGGTTTATGATTACGGTATTAGGTACCAATGAAGAATTAGCAAGGGAAACTTTACAAGTTTTAGTGTTTTTTATCATTAAAACAGCTGTTTTTCCGTGGGTTGATTATTTTGGAGGGATTCTTATGCTCCGAAAAAATACTAAATCTCTTCTTATCCCACAAGTGCTAAACATCGTCTTTGCTGTTTTAATCCTGTTTTTTCTAGTAGACATATTCCCATCTTGGAACGGAAAAAACGGTAGCATTGCTGCTTCAATAGGTGAGTTAATTGGCCTTATTGCCATAGCAGTCGTTGTATCAAGAAATAGAAAGCATCACCGATTAACCAAAAAGAAAGTCGTTTGATGAAAAATGTTAACGTTAACAATAAAAGAGGATGTGAACCTATGGAAAAGTTTATGGGAAGTAATTTTTTATTGAAAAATGATACAGCTGTTACTTTATTTCATGATTATGCAAAAGAAATGCCAATCATCGACTACCATTGTCACTTAAATCCAAAGGAAATCTATGAAAACAAGCAGTTCAAAAACATTACCGAAGCTTGGCTGTACGGAGATCATTATAAGTGGAGAGCAATGAGGACCAATGGAATTGCTGAGGAGTATATTACGGGTGATAAATCGGACTATGAGAAATTTCTAGCGTGGGCAAAAACTGTACCAATGACGATCGGGAATCCGTTATACAATTGGACTCATTTAGAGCTTCAACGACTTTTCGGTATTTATGACATATTAAATGAGCAGAGTGCACCGTATATATGGGAAAAAGTAAACACATTGCTGAACAAAGAAGATTATCGTGTCAGAGAGTTAATCGTTAAGTCTAAGGTAAGAGTGATTTGTACGACAGATGATCCAGTCGATACGTTAGAATATCATTCGTTGTTAAAGGAAGAAAAGGATTTTCCTGTGAGTGTCGTTCCAGGATTCCGTCCTGATAAGGGCTTGGAAATTCAGCGAGAAGGCTTTTTAGATTGGGTGGCTAAGCTTTCTGAAGTCTCTAGTATTGATATAGAAAACTATGAGGATTATCTAGCTGCACTCGAGTCTAGAGTTCAGTTCTTTCAATCAGTAGGATGTAGAGTGTCCGACCATGCGTTAGATTCTATGGTATATGAGGAGGCTACCTTTGAAGAGGTCGCTAAGGTTTTTGCCAAAAGAGTAAAAGGAAGTCAAATCTATTTGGAAGAAGAAAAGAAATTTAAAACCTTTACGCTCCTGTTTTTAGGGAAACTTTATGCAGACCTAGATTGGGCAATGCAGTTTCATATCAATGCAAACCGTAATAATAACACGAGAATGATGGCTTCGCTTGGACCGGATACAGGTTATGATTCCATTAACGACGATCAAATTGCTAAGCCATTAGTGAGAATCCTAGATGAATTAGATCGTCATGATAAGCTACCGAAAACCATTCTTTACTCTTTGAATCCTGGCGATAATCATGTAATTGCAAGTATCATAAACAGTTTTCAAGATGGAAAGACGCCTGGGAAAATTCAATTTGGGACTGCGTGGTGGTTCAATGATACAAAGGATGGTATGCTTGATCAAATGAAGGCTTTATCAAATGTAGGGTTATTTAGTCGTTTTATCGGGATGCTAACAGATTCGAGAAGTTTTCTATCCTATACAAGGCATGAATACTTCAGAAGACTCGTTTGTAATTTAATTGGTGAGTGGGTCGAAAACGGAGAGGTCCCCCATGACATGGAATTACTTGGAGGAATTGTGCAGGGAATCTGCTACCACAATGCAAAAGCTTACTTTGCTTTTCAGGAGGTAGAAGTCAAAGCTTTTTAATGATCCAAAAAGGAAGGTCAATATGATTACGATTAAAGATATTGCTAGATTGGCGAACGTATCGCATACAACTGTTTCAAGAGCACTGAATAATAGTCCATTAATTAAAGAGCCAACGAAACGGAAGATACTTGAAATTGCCTCCCAGCTCAACTATACACCTAACGTAAATGCGAAAAGTTTAGTCATGCAAAAATCACATACGATTGGTCTGTTTTTAACAAGCATTAGTAACGGAACGTCGTCTAGCTTTCTCGCTGACACGATCAAGGGCGCTAACAGTAGGATAACAAATGAGTACAATTTATTCATCCGAGGAATCGATGATTACGAAGACTATACAAGTATCAATCCACAAAGATTTGACGGCATTATTTTGATGAGTCAGAGTGTTTCAGACAATTCCTTTATCTATCATGTGCTGCAAAAAGAAATTCCTTTAGTTGTTCTTAACAGAGAAGTAGAAGAGACTAATATTCCCAATGTGTTAAGTAATGATACAGAAGGAGCGCGTATGGCAGTGGATCACTTAATCACAAATGGCCATCACCACATTGCCATTATTGAGGGAACACCAAGTTTTAAATCTTCACACATGCGGAAGGAAGGCTATCTTCAAGCGTTAATGGAAGCTGGGATACCGATTAAAAAGGAATACAGTATTCAAGGGAATTATGATATGGAAAGTGGATCTCAAGCGATGGAACAATTGCTTTCCCTAACATCTCTGCCCACGGCTGTATTTTGTTCGAATGACGATATGGCTATTGGTGCTATGAATACGGTTTTTGCTCGAGGGTTAAGTGTACCGAACGATATATCCATTGTAGGTTTTGATGATATTGGTTTTTCTCAATATACAACGCCAAGGTTGACAACAGTGAAGCGTCCGGTAGAAGAGATTAGTAGGGTAGGTGTAGAGAGACTTCTTTCACTTATTGGGAGAAAAGAGGAGGAAGTTGAGAGAACGTTTATGAAAACAGAGCTGATTGTTAGGGACTCCGTTAGGATGCTATCATAGCATCCAATGGTTTTAAATAAAAATGTTAACGTATGCATTAAATAAAAGGAGGGAGTTTATATTGCAAAGGTTAAATCGAAGCAGCTATCCTGAGTCCAAATCATATCCTGAAAGAGTTCTTCAATTTGGTGAAGGGAATTTTCTAAGGGGATTCGTAGACTGGCAAATACAAGTTTTAAACGAGAAGGCTGACTTTAATGGAAGTGCAGTCGTTATACAACCAAGAGGGTTCGATAAAATTGAGAGACTGAATCGTCAGGATGGATTATACACTTTATATTTACAGGGCATGAAAGAGGGACGTCCTGTAAATGAATTTCAGGTGATAGATTCCATCAGTAGAGGAATTAATCTGTTTACTGATTATGATGAGTACGTCAAATTAGCAGCTAACGAGGAGCTTCGATTTATTGTGAGCAACACAACCGAGGCTGGCGTTGCTTTTCATCCGGAAGATCGGTTGGAGGATCGGCCACAGAAAAGTTTTCCTGCAAAATTGACGGCGTTTCTATACTATCGATTCAAAGCGTTTTCTGGTGATGTGGACCAAGGATGCATCATTATCCCTTGTGAACTGATAGAAAATAATGGTCAGGTTCTGAAAGAAATAGTCTTGAAATATGCTAAGCTTTGGAATTTGAATGCTGAGTTTATTCAGTGGATTCATCACGCAAATACGTTTTGCTCAAGTCTTGTTGACCGAATTGTACCAGGATATCCAAGTGACACCATTGAAGAGAAAACAAAGGAACTTGGGTTTATAGATGAATTAATAGTTGTTGGTGAGCAGTATCATCTTTGGGTCATTGAGGGTCCGCAATCTCTTTATAATGAGCTACCGGTAAAGGACACAGGGTTGAATACTATTGTTGTGGATGATTTGGCTCCTTATCGCACAAGAAAGGTAAGAATACTAAACGGAGCACATACCGCCATGACACCTGTTGCCTATTTATCTCATCTCGAAACGGTTGAAGACGCTGTCAATGATCCTGAGGTTGGTGTATTTCTGAAAGAAATGATTACCGAGGAAATTATTCCCACTCTTGAAGGCGAGGGAAAAGAGCTTTCTTTGTATGCTGATGAAGTACTCAGCCGATTTGCCAATCCTTATATTAAGCATTACTTAATGAGTATTTCTTTAAACTCCATTTCAAAGTTTCAAACAAGAAATATCACAGCATTTCTAGATTACATGAATCATAAGCATGAGTTGCCAAAAAGGATGGTGTTTTCATTAAGCTCGCTTATTTACTTTTATCGAGGGAAAAGAGGAGAAGAAAATATTGACCTTCAGGATCAGTTAGAGACACTTCAATTTTTTCATGACGTATGGAAGCGCTATGAGGAGAAGATGGTCTCCTTACATCAATTGACAGAAGAAGTGTTGAGTAATGAACAATTATGGGGAAGGAATCTGGCTGTCATTCCGAAACTTGTTGAGATGGTAGCTAATCATCTTTTGCAAATAGAAGAAAACGGAGTTCGGAACGCGTTAAAAGAGTTGAATGAAAAAGTATGTAAGTGAGGAGGGGCATCAATGAAGAAAGTGTTGAAAATACATGAGAACGACAATATCATACTAGCTTTACAAAACATAAAAGCAGGGGAAGAGCTTTTAGTAGATGAAATATCTCTTACTGTAAAAGAAGAGATTTATCGAGGACATAAAATCGCTCTTAGAGATATCCAAGAACAAGAGGATATCGTTAAATATGGTTATCCAATCGGTCATGCTCTGTCACCCATTCGCGCGGGTGAACTTGTTCATACCCATAATACTCGAACCAATTTATTAGGGACAGAGGACTACGAGTATGTTCCGAATCAAACGGTAAATCCGTATGGGAACGAAAACCGTACCTTTAAAGGGTATAAAAGAGATAACGGAACAGTTGGGATTCGTAATGAGCTGTGGATTGTGCCGACAGTAGGATGTGTAAATGGAATTGCTGAAAAGATTATCAAGCGTTTTGAAAAACAAGTTGGTACGGAAAATCCATTTGATAATGTACTAGTTTTAAAGCATAGCTATGGATGTTCTCAGCTTGGAGATGATCACGAGAATACAAAACAAATTCTCGTTAACGCGGTGAATCATCCAAATGCAGGGGGAGTCCTTGTATTAGGGCTCGGTTGTGAAAATAATGAGCTTCCTGAATTTAAAAAATCGCTTGGAGAAATCAATGAACATCGGGTGAAATTTCTCGTTTCACAGGCTGTGACGGATGAAATTGAAGAAGGATTAAAGCTCGTTATGGAAATCTATGAAGCTGCAAAACAGGATCAAAGAGTTGATGTACCATTATCAGAATTGAAAATTGGCTTGAAATGCGGAGGTTCTGATGGATTTTCTGGTATTACCGCAAACCCACTTTTAGGAAGGTTTTCTGATTATCTTATCGCACAAGGAGGTACAACCGTATTAACCGAAGTTCCAGAAATGTTTGGAGCAGAGAAAATATTAATGGAACGAGCTGAAAATGAAGACGTTTTTCATAAGGTTGTTCATTTAATCAACGATTTTAAGGGATATTTTCTTGCCCATAATCAACCGGTCTATGAAAATCCTTCCCCAGGGAATAAGGCGGGTGGCATCACGACACTTGAGGATAAATCCCTTGGTTGTACTCAGAAAGCAGGAACCTCTAAAGTTGTTGATGTATTGAAGTATGGGGAAGTACTTAGGGTAAATGGGTTAAATCTTCTAAGTGCACCTGGAAATGATTTAATTGCATCAACGGCATTAGCCGCTGCAGGCTGTCATATGGTTTTATTTACAACTGGAAGAGGGACTCCATTTGGTACTTTTGTCCCAACGATGAAAATATCTACGAATTCTCAAATCTATGAAACCAAACCCCACTGGATCGACTTTAATGCAGGAATACTTCTAGAGGAAGACGTATCATCTGAACAGGTACTTCATGATTTTGTTACCTATATTATCGAAGTGGCAAGTGGGGAATGGGTTAATAACGAGAAGAACGATTTCAGGGAGATTTCCATTTTTAAAAGTGGAGTTACTTTGTAAATATAGGCCTGCTTTAACGGATGTTCGCTAAAGCAGGCTTTTTAGTTTTCTTCTAATACGATACTGCTAACCACTCTTTCTTCTGTATTCTTGGCAACTTTCGTTTTGTATTCTAGATTTTCGTGATAGTTCATTTTGAAAATACAAGAATAAAGGATATCCAAAATCAAGTGAATGGAGTTATTGGTTGAATAGTAGCCAATTTTTGAATACAGTTTTTCACGGGTAGAAATGTATAACGTACAATCTGAATAGTTTTTTAAACTGTTTTCGCTAAGACTCGTTAAAGAAATAATAGGTGTTTTTCTGTCCTTCAATACCTTGGCAATCTTAATAACCTCGTCCGATTCACCAGAATACGAGATTAAAATCGCTGTGTGTTTAGGCGTAGAATTGTTTGCTACAAAAATTTGCTCTTCAGGAACATTCATTAATTCCACATGACGATTAATACGAAGCATTTTGTGCTTGAAGTCATACGCCATTAACAGGGAGTTGCTTATTCCATATATATTAATGATGTCAGCCTTTGCTAGTAGTTTCGTCGCTTTCCTTAATTCCTCATTTTTTAAAAGTGCCAATGTATCTTCGACAGTTTCGGTTGCTAAATGACCAATTTTTGAAGCGATGCTCATCAAGCTATCTTGTGGTTCAAAAGGGAAATTTGGATCAATATTTGAAAAATGCTGGTTTAAATAGTGGATCTCCTCAAGATATTTCTCTTTTAACTCATTCCAGCCGCTAAATCCTAATTTTTGTGACAAGCGAACAACAGTAGAAGGGGAAGTAAAGGTAGCATGAGCTAAATCCTTCGTTGACAAGTGCTGGATATTTTCCTTTTCTTTTAATATATATGTCGCAAGTACTTCTTCGGACTTTGATAAAGAGTCCATTGATTCAAGCTTATTTGAGATGATCATAATGTAATTATTTTACTCCTTTTTAAAAAGGTATTTCATTATTTGATGAAAAAAGGTAGAAAAAAATAGAATGCCATTCTAACCTGCTTGGAAAGTCTTTCACTCCAAATATTCTTCCTATACTATATTACTATAAGTTAGTGAATGAAATAAACATGAAGCTTATAGGCTGTTTAGTTTCGGACATGATAAGCGGAGTGATTTTAATAGTAAACGGAGGAACAAACCATGGCATTTCAAGAGAACTTTTTATGGGGCGGAGCAGTTGCTGCACATCAAGTAGAAGGTGGATGGAATAAAGGTGGAAAAGGCCCGAGTGTGGCTGACGTAATGACTGCTGGCGCACACGGTGTCCCGAGACAAATTACGGATGGAGTTTTAGAAGGTAAGTTTTATCCTAACCATGAAGCCATTGATTTCCACGGCAATTATAAAGAAGATATTGCACTATTTGCAGAAATGGGCTTCAAATGCTTCCGTACAAGTATTGCTTGGACGCGTATTTTTCCAAAAGGTGACGAAGTGGAGCCAAACGAAGAAGGCTTACAATTTTATGATGATATGTTTGATGAGTTATTAAAGCATGGCATTGAACCTGTCATAACGTTAAGTCACTTTGAAATGCCTTATCATCTAGTGAAGGAATACGGTGGTTGGCGTAACCGTAAAGTGATTGAATTCTTTGTTCACTATTCGAAAACGGTGATGGAACGTTACAAAAACAAAGTGAAGTACTGGATGACCTTTAACGAAATCAATAACCAAAAAAATACAGCCAATCCACTGTTTGTTTGGACCTGCTCTGGTGTTCAATATAAGGAAGGCGAAAATAGAGAAGAAATCATGTACCAAGCGGTTCACCATGAGCTTGTTGCAAGTGCACTAGTAGTGAAGGAAGGACACAAAATTAACCCTGACTTCCAAATTGGATGTATGGTTTCGTTCGTACCTATTTACCCATTCTCCTGTCATCCTGACGACATGATGCTGCAAGTTGAATCGATGCATGACCGTTGGTTCTTTGCCGATGTACATGCAAGAGGACATTACGGTGCATATGCCCTAAAAGAGTGGGAAAGAAAAGGTTATAACATTAAAATGGAGCCTGAGGATGCACAAATTCTTGCAGACGGAACAGTGGATTATATAGGATTCAGTTACTATATGTCTGATGCTGTAAAAAGCGGTGTAAATCAGGTAGATGAAAATGACGTGGTGGGTTCTAGCTCAAGTGTTAAAAACCCATTCGTTAAAGCATCTGATTGGGGCTGGCAAATTGACCCAGTTGGATTAAGATATTCTTTAAATCAATTATGGGAAAGATACGAACTTCCATTATTTATCGTTGAAAATGGCTTCGGTGCTGTTGATGTGAAGGAAGAAGATGGAAGTGTAAACGATGACTATCGTATTGACTACCTACGCTCACATATTCAAGAAATGGAGAAAGCCATCGAACTAGATGGAGTTGAATTAATGGGTTACACTCCATGGGGCTGTATTGATTGTGTATCTTTTACAACAGGTGAAATGAAAAAGCGCTACGGTTTTATCTATGTTGACAAAGACAACGAAGGTAACGGAACTCTAGAACGATCCAAGAAAAAGTCTTTTGACTGGTATAAAAATGTCATTGCAACAAATGGAAAAGAGCTTTAATTAATGATAAAAAACTGACTTTGGGTTTGATACCAAAGTCAGTTTTTTTTTAGTTATGATTGCATTGGATCATTTCCTTCATTATTTTCGAACTCTTCTAGATAAAAGGGCGGCGTGACCTAGCATGATTCCAGCAACAGCAGAGGCGATCAGAGTAATAAGTGCAGGTGGGATATTATCATAGATAGGTCTAAAAATATTGATTAGTAAGCCCCATAATCCGAAGCCAATCATACCGTATAATGAAAAACTTTTGATGTTCTTAAAAATGATCCCCAGTAATGCTCCAGAGATAAGGCCCATAATGACACCGACAATGGGTAAGCTAAGGTCAAATATTGACATGGAAATAAACATGGGAATGGTAAATCCAATAACAAAACCAAAGGCTCCGAGTAAGGAAGTGAGTATCGTAAACTTAATACTCCGAGCTGGAATACTTAGCATGGCACTACCGATTAACCCCATAAAAAAGATCGCAAAGATGAAATAGTCACCTGACAGTCCAACAACTAACCCGCCTATCCCGAAGCCTAAAGCGCCTAAATACCGAACATTCACCTTCATCCCTCCCTAAAATTACCCTTAGGATATATATATTCAGGTCTATGGAAGAAGGTTTTTAAATAGTCGAAACATACTTGAAATCACGTAGTGAATAACTCAAAGAAGGTTTGTGCAATATAATCTATACCTGTTTAGCACACTTCATTCTTGGAGGGTCATAAAATGCAATGGTATACAAAAGTTTTAAAGAATTATGTTGGTTTCCAAGGGAGAGCTAGGAGAAAAGAGTACTGGATGTTTTTCCTATTTAATTTTCTCTTTACCATTTTGTTCTCAATTATTGAAATGATGCTCGGTCTTGGAGGAATTCTATCCGGGATATACGGATTAGCTGTTTTGTTACCTTCAATCGCTGTTAGTGTACGCCGCCTGCATGATATAGGAAGGACAGGGTGGTGGATGTTGCTCTCCTTTATCCCTGTAATCGGATTAATCGTACTTCTAGTATTTGCAGTGCTTGACAGCCAGCCAGGTGAAAATAAATATGGACCAAATCCAAAGGGCCAATGAAAAAATAACCACCTATATTGAATAGGTGGTTATTTTTTTATTTTCCAAGGCACTTAAATTTCTATAATTACCGGCAAAATCATCGGTTTTCTCTTTGTTTGAGTAAATAAGTAATGACCAACTGATTTTTTGATATTTTGTTTCATAACATTCCACTGTCGAACGTTTTCTGCTTGTAAATCATTAACCGTCTTTTTTGTCAAACGATTGATTTCTCTAATTAAATCTTCGGAATCCTTAACATATACAAATCCTCTTGTGATTGTATCAGGACCTTGGATGATTTTTCGATCGGCTTTACTAAGGGTAATAACAATAACGACCATTCCATCTTCAGACAGTTGTCTTCGATCTCTAAGGACAATTTCTCCTACATCTCCCACACTGACTCCATCGACATACGTGTCCCCGTTAGGGATGCTCCGAGTCTGAACAGCAGTTCCATTCTCAACATCAACAACATCACCATTTTTAATAATAAAGGTGTTTCCTTTTTCTACACCAACGGACTCTGCTAATAATCGATGATGGTGGAGCATTCGATATTCCCCATGGATAGGGACAAAATAGGTAGGCTTCATTAAAGTAAGCATGAGTTTAAGGTCCTCTTGATAACCATGTCCTGAAACGTGCATTCCGGTTGTACTTCCAGACCCATAAATTACCTTTGCTCCGAGTTGAAACAGATTATCAATGATACGAGAGACATCCTTTTCGTTACCTGGAATTGGAGAAGCAGCTAATATAACTGTATCCCCAGGATAGATCACCATATCTCTGTAATTTCCAGTAGATAACCGAGAGAGGGCAGCCATTGGTTCACCTTGGCTACCGGTACAAAGAACAGCTACTTTTTCTGGAGCCAATTCATTTGCCGATCTTGCGTCAATAATCATACCTTCAGGAATATTAACATAGCCCCGTTCCATTGCTACCTGTACGACATTTACCATACTGCGTCCAACTAAAGCCAGTTTTCGTTTCGTTTTAATAGCTGCATCCACCACTTGTTGAACGCGATTTACATTGGAGGCGAAGGTAGAGACGAAGATTTTTCCATCTGCACGCAGAAAAGCCTCATCCATATGATTTCCTACCATTTCTTCAGAAGGTGTTAATCCTTTTCTCTCAGCATTTGTACTTTCGGAAATTAAAACGAGTACACCTTTTTTACCGATCTCAGCCATTTTGTGTATGTCAGAATGCTGGTGGTTGGCAGGAGTTAAATCGAATTTGAAGTCACCGGTATGTACCACATTTCCCTCAGGAGTATGGATAACAATTCCAAGACAATCGGGAATACTATGACTAACCTTAAAGAAGGAAACTCCGACTTCTCCAAAATTAAGCTCTGATTCCGCATGAACCTCGACAAGTTTGGTATCTCCAGTTAAACGGTGTTCGTCTAACTTCAATTCAATTAACCCTAACGTAAAACGGGTTGCATAAATAGGAACATTTAGTTTTTTGAGAAAATAAGGAATTCCACCAATATGATCTTCATGCCCATGTGTAACAATGAGGGCTCTGATTTTTTCTTTGTTTTCCTCTAAATAAGTTGTATCAGGGATGATTAAGTCTATTCCTAATAAGCTTTCATCAGGGAATTTTCCACCACAATCAATGACGAGCATGTCATCTCCATATTGAACTACATACATATTCTTACCAATTTCATTTACTCCACCAAGAGCGAAAATGGATAATCTATTTTGATTCATATGAAAACCTCCTTTTACCAATGTAGTTTAGGAATAGTGTTCCCATATATAGGTGGGTTATTATTACCATTCAAAGGGAAGTTAGCGAATGAGAGTCTCTTACATAACTGAGTGATATTTGAGGAAAATAATGATAGGTATCAAACAAAAGGAGAGGGTCTATCTGAGTCTTGTTTATATAACCATTACTGCGTGGTTGACGATTCTATTTTTTGCTCTACTCCCACAAAAAGTAAACAGAGCGACAAATGTGATTGTATTTTTTGTTACTTCTATTGTAGATATTAATAAGCTGACGTTAAACCTTTCAACGTTTAGTTTAATTAAGCCAATTATTTCGTATAGCAATTGGTTAGCGTTGGTCGTGTATCGAGATATAACGATGAGTGTAATTTTATTAATTTTTGTTAATGTCTATTTCACAACAAAGGAAAAGAGGGGGAAATGGGGGATAACCATTCTTACATTTTTCCTACTATTGGCTGGTTCGCAGGTGTTACGAGCATTAAATATTATTCAATACACGGGATGGACCATTTACTATGAAATACTTTGTATTGGTGCATTAATAGGAATAACCCTTTTAACTGCTCGTATAGCGACAAGACTTGATGGTGGAAAAACAACATGACTAATATCATATATGATGACGCATTTAATTGGAATGAGTGGACTGTGTTAATCATTATCAGCTTAGGATTTACCCTTTTCTTTCTTCTTCCTAAAAAATTTTCATCATCTGTTACAGTTGTGAACCTGTTATATGGGGTAGTCATTGGCCTAATGTTTGATCATACAATAGCAATTGAACCGATTGACTTTTACGATGTGGGAGATGAATCCAAATACCAGTTATTTGATCTCTTTTCCTATACGATGTATGCTCCAGTGGGGTACCTATATATTTATTTATATGAACAATTACAATTACCTGTAAAAAAATATTGGCTGATCTTATATATTCTTTTCTGGTCTGCTGTTGGGATTGGTGTAGAATACATAGGGATTCTTACAGGGATTTTCCACTACAAAAATGGATATAAGATCACTTATTCCTATCCTATCTACTTATTTGTTCAAGCCTCACAAATCTGGTTATACCATTATCTATTTAAAAGAAAATGAAAGGGAAGCAGTGTTATTACTGCTTCCCTTTCGTACGATTTATTTGAAAATCCCAAATGGTTTCCCGACCGGAATGAACACTTTTCCAAAATGATTGTTTAATACAGCAGCGGCTGACCCATAAAAAGACATAATGGCAATAAGCAATTCAGAGATCGCAGCTACCTCATGGAAAAATTCAGGTGCTATACCGAGAGTGGATAAAGAAAGACCGATAAATAAGAAATCAATAAGAACAAAGATAATAAATAAAACTTTATGTGTTTCCATCGCACCAATCGTCATGTATAAGCTAAACAATAAATAGCCAATAAATGCAATCCCTAGCTGCTTTGGATCAACAGCAAGTGCCGCATTTTCTCCAAAAACACCAAGGTTGATTAACCAAGAAGCCCCTACACCGAACCAGAAAAGGGCAAATGCACCAAATGCGGTTGTGCCGAATGTATTATTATGTTTCGCATCATTGATCGCAGCGAATAGTTGTGCAAAACCACCAAGGAAAATGGCCCAAGGTAGAACAAAAGAAACTCCGTCTGTCCAGCCAAGTTTTTGTGATGATGCAACCAAGGTTACCATAGCTAGTCCAAACAAACCTAGGGCAGAGGGATCAGCCGTAACGACTTGGATTTTTTGTGTTTGATTTTGATTCATGTTGAAATGTTCCTCCTAATTTACAAACATACTTACATAAGATACAAAAATTAATGAAACAGTTCAATGAAAAAAAATAGATGTAAGCGAAGTTTTCATCTTGACTTACAAGTAAAAACATGAAGGAGGAACGTTTTTTCGTTCCTTCCACCATACATATCATTATTTTTGCTCTAATTTTTTCAATTAACCAGTAATAGTTGACACTTTATATTTCATATCGTAAACATTTCTTTCCATGTATAATACGAGTAATAACAAAAAGGTGAGGGAGATTAGAAATGATTAAGATTCACTTACTTAATGAAAACGATGCAGTAGAATACAAAGAAAAAAGAATAGAAGCACTACAAAACCACCCAGAGGCGTTTAGCTCGAGTGTGGAAGAGGAAATGGAGTATTCAATAGAAGTTCATGCTTCAAGACTTCGTGCAGTCAACGCATATACATTTGGTGCTTTTGAAGAAGACAAACTTGTTGGTGTAGTCACTCTTGTTACAGAAATCAAAAGGAAACTCAAGCATCGCTCTGATATTTTTGCAATGTATGTCTCTCCTAAAGTAAGAAGGCAAGGAGTAGGGAAACGATTAATGAATGCCGCAATTGAGAAGGCAAAAGAAATCGGTGGAGTGGAGCAGATATATTTAACGGTTTCATCAAATAATACAGCTGCTAAAAAATTGTATGAATCTTTTGGTTTTGAACTAATCGGAAGTGACTCTCGCTCCATGAAAATAGACAATACTTATATCGGGGAAGATATGATGGCTCTCTACTTCAAGTAAGAAAGCGAGGGAACTCGCTTTCTTTTTCTTTGTTAAAGCGCTTACATAAAAATCATGAAAGGATACCCGTTCGAAACAATTCTCCCACTGCATGTGAGCGGTTGTTTGCTCCGAGTTTTCTGATCGCCGTTTTCACGTACTGCTTGACTGTCATTTCACTAATGTTCATTGAATCAGCCATTTCCTTCGTGCTTTCCCCTTGAGAAATTCTCTTCATCACTTCTAATTCTCTCTTACTTAATGAAGTAGGAGTGTCATTTTCTATGGAATTATGAAGATATTTTCCTACTAGTTTTCCGTATAAAGAAAGTGAAGATAGTGTTTTCTCGTCGAAAACTACCCCTTCCTGAAATTCCGTTGAGCAAATGTAACCGACAACAACAGAGCCAAAACAAATGGGTACGACCAACATAGAATCTACATTCGAAGGAAAAACGTATCTACTGCTGATTTGTTTTAGGTGTTCAATACCAGAACAATATTTTGCCTCGCGTTCTTTAATGGCTGAGTGGATAATGGGTAGAGCGCGAATATCGTCTCTGATCTCTCTAATATGTATGAGTTGTGTAGGGGTTAATTGGATAATTCCTTCGCCTAAATATCCTAAAGGTGAGTAGCGAAATAAGAAGGCATTTTTAGTTGGGAAGAGTTTCAAATAGATGTCGAGAATATGATAGAGCTGTTCCTCATGACTAGCTTGAACTTCAAGCTTTCGAACATGTTCTAAAACGGAGTAATGGGTTGGTATAAAAATCATCTCCTTTTTAGGAAGTGTCTATATCTAAAATTGGGAATATTCAAATTATACAGAAAATATTACGATTTAGGTAGCATATTAAGAAGGAATTTCTAAATATGTAAAAATACCTATTAGAGAGGAAGATGTCCGTTGGCTAATTTAGATCCACAAGCAAAAGTTTATTTAGAAGCGTTCAATCAAATGCCTGCCCTTCACTCAATGGAAGCACAAGCAGTAAGAGATTTGTTTGCACTTGTACCACCAGTAGAAGTAGAACTTGCTCCGTTAGCAAGTGTTGAAGATAGATTAATACCAGTTGGAAACGATGCAGATATCAATGTCCGAATTTATACACCAGAAGGAGAAGGTCCTTTTCCTCTTTTTGTTTATTACCACGGAGGGGGTTGGGTAATAGGGGACTTAGAAACAGCGGATGCAAGTTGCCGGATGTTAGCAAATCGTACAGAGCGAGTGGTTGTGTCAGTAGATTATCGTCTTGCTCCTGAATACAAGTTTCCAGTTCCGGTAGAAGATTCATATGCTGCGCTGAAATGGGTAAAAGAACATGCAACGGAGATAAATGGAAACGCTTCCAAAATTGTGGTTGGTGGTGACAGTGCCGGAGGAAATCTTTCAGCAGCCATGACCCTCCTTTCAAAAGACGAGAAAGGGCCAGAGATTGAAGGTCAAATTTTAATATATCCCGTGACAAGCCTAACCTATGATACAAAGTCATATTTTGAGTTCCAGCAAGGTTTCGGATTAGATCGTGACTTAATGATTTGGTTTGGAAACTATTATATTAACGGAGAAGAGGATGCCAAAAATAAGCTAGCTGCTCCACTTGAAGCTGAGGATGTATCTGGTCTCCCTCCTGCTTACGTGATAACGGCGGAATATGATGTGCTGCGAGATGAAGGGCAGGCATATGCAGATAAATTAAGGAATGCAGGAGTTCAGGTTGAAACGATCTGTGAAGAAGGGCTTGTACATGGTTATTTTACGAATATGGCCGTTTTTCCAGACAGAATTAAAGCTTCCATCTCAAATATTGCTGAATTTTTAAATACGATTAATAAAGAAGTTCACCAGTCATAAAATAGAGTGGAGGGGAATGAAATGAGTTCAACAAAACCGTATGATGCGGTCGTTATTGGTGCAGGCTTTTCAGGATTGTATATGCTGTATCGACTAAGAGAAGCAGGGTTTTCAACAGCAGTATTTGAAGCAGGAGATGGTGTTGGAGGAACTTGGTATTGGAACCGCTATCCTGGTGCTCGCTGTGATTCTGAGAGCATTTACTATAATTATACGTTTTCGGAAGAGTTATATAAAGAATGGACATGGACTTCGAGATATCCGGCCCAGCCAGAGATTTTACGTTATTTAAATTTCGTAGCAGATAAGTTTGATCTTAAAAAGGGCATCCAATTTAAGACACGTGTACAGTCTGCTCACTATAATGAAGATACAAAAAAATGGGAGATACAACTTGATAACGGTACAAGTGTTACAGCGAAGTACTTTATCACAGGGGTTGGATGCCTTTCTGCAGCGAATCTACCTAAATTTAAGGGGTTAGAAAATTTTAAAGGGGAATTCTACCATACCGGACATTGGCCACATGAGGGAGTAAGCTTTAAAGGGAAGAGAGTTGGAATTATAGGTACTGGATCAAGTGGAGTCCAGGCGATTCCTGTAATTGCACAGGAAGCTGAACATCTAACCGTTTTCCAACGTACTCCTCAGTATAGTGCACCTGCTAGAAATCATCCATATAGGGAAGAGTATGTGGAACAAGCGAAGAAAAACTTTTTTGAAATCAAAAAACAAATGCGAGAATCAGCAGGTGGTCAGCCGGCAGTTCCGCCAGATAAATCGGCCCTTGAGGTAACTCCTGAAGAGAGACAAAAAGTCTATGAACATGCATGGGAAAATGGTGGGTTAGGTCTTTTTGCAGCATACTATGATATCACGGTAAACGAAGAGGCGAATGAAACGGTTGCCGAATTTATCCGCGGAAAAATAAAAGAGATAGTTAAAGATCCTGAGACTGCTTCCAAGCTTCTACCAAGCTATTATTATGGTACGAAACGTCCGATTATCGATACGAATTATTATGAAACTTTTAACAGGGAGAATGTAGCTCTTGTTGACGTAAGGAAAAATCCAATCGAAGAAATTACAGCTTCTGGTGTTCGTACATCTGAAGAAGAGTATGAGTTGGATGCGCTTGTCTTTGCGACAGGCTACGATGGTATGACAGGACCCCTTCTCAAAATTGACATTCGTGGAAAGGACGGTGTTTCCTTAAAGGAAAAATGGAATGGCGGAGCTTCTACTCGAACGTATTTAGGAGTAGCAAACGCTGGTTTTCCTAACTTCTTTATGATTACTGGTCCTGAAAGTCCGTCTGTCTTGAGTAATATGCCTGTATCGATCGAACAGCATGTAGAATGGATCGGTGACTGCATTGAGCACTTTGAGAAGCAAGGTGTTGAAACGATTGAGGCAGCAGTTGAGGCAGAAGAGGCGTGGAGCAAGCATTGTCGCGAAGTAGCAGAAGCAACGCTCTTTACAAAAACGGACTCCTGGTATACAGGCGCTAACATCCCTGGAAAACCACGTGGTTTCTTGATTTACTTAGGTGGGGTTGGTGCCTACCGCAAAAAATGTGAGGAGATCGCAGCTAATGGGTATGAAGGGTTTACGATTACGCTAACGAATCAAACAGTCGGGTAATAGACTAGAAGAGATTATGTAAGCGCATAATCTCTTCTTTTTTAATAGGAAAAAGGGAATCTGTGTCGAATTAGTACGTATAACCGCAATCCAGGAGGCAATAAAATGCAAATATTACTGATACGACACGGACAATCAGAAGCTGATTTACTCCATGTACATGAAGGTAGCGCAGATTACCCTCTGACAGAAGAGGGAATAAGACAAGCGGTGAAAATGGCGATCCGGGTGAAAAGGGAATTTCCGCCGCAAATGATATGGGCGAGTACCTATAAAAGGGCATCAAAAACGGCTTCCATTTTAGCAGACGCCATAGGTTGTCCTATTGAATATGTTCATGAGCTACGAGAGCATGATAATGGAGAGATGGCAGGTAAGCCACTCGAAGAGATTCCTTTCCCCTGGCACCTACTACCACACGAAAAGTTTGGGGGATATGGAGAATCAGCGATGGAGTTTCGGGCAAGAGGAGAACAAGTCTTTTCACATATTCTAGCGGTAAGTAGGGAGTATGAGCGTATTGCCATTGTTACCCACGGTGGAATGATTTCAAGAATTCTAGAAAGCTTCCTGAACATCCCCTTTGTTCATAAATCCTTTTTTAAGACGGACGATACAGGTATCTCCCTTTTAGAAATTACCGAACATGGAAAACTCGTAATGTTTACGAATAGTTCCACTCATTTGAAGGAGTAATAGATAAGTATCTTGTTAAAGGGTGTCTTTTGGCACTCTTGTTATCTATTAACCATGTTCTTTTCATCGTATAATGTGACTAGGAACTTTAGGTTTTTGACACAGGGATTGCGGAGTGATTAACATGCAGGTTAAGAAAATACATATAATCGGTTCTGTCGGGAGTGGCAAAACATCTCTTGCGAAAAAACTTTCAAAGGATTTAAACATTCCGCATTATGAATTAGATAATGTTGTATGGAAAAGGTTTCAAACAGGTGATATAAGAAGATCCGAAAAGGAAAGAGATGCATATTTAAGAAATATTGTAAATAGTGATGCGTGGATCAACGAAGGGGTGCATTATCAGTGGGTAACAGAGAGCTTTGTCAATGCAGAACTAATTATATTTTTAGATACACGCTTTTCTAAGCGAACGTACAGAATCATTAAGAGATATTTTCTCCAGCAACTAGGTCTAGAAAAAAGCAATTACAAGTCATCTTTCTCTATGTTTATGCGAATGTTTCGTTGGAATACATATTTTGAAAAAGTAAGTAAACGAGAGATTATACAGCTGTTAAAAGAATTCGATGATAAAGTCATTATTATCCGTGATAACAATGAACTAGAAACATATTTAAAACAGAAGGAAGATGGGGAGGTAGAGGATGCAACGGTTAGTCCTACTCAGTGATATCGATCAACTTCATCCATTTTTAGTTTTTCGTCTGAGAGAACTAATAGGTGGGAAGTCATTTACTCTAGGTTACATTCCTTCCCAAACGGATAGAGAGCGGATTTATTATAATAAAAGTAAGCCGTTTTTTTCCTCCATAGGAATCAACAACTTTGTCTATTTTGATGTGGATGAAGAATACGATGAGCGACGTATGGATGAGTTGTTACGCTGTGACGGAGTATATTTATCAGGGGGAAACACGTTCTCGTTCCTAGAACGTCTAAAGACGCGTGGGATGATTGAAAACATTCAAAGGATGGTGGAAGCTGGGAAACCACTGATAGGAGTCAGTGCCGGTGCTATCATGATGAGTGACACGATTAATATGGCAGGTTTTGTTGATAACAATGCTATAGGGTTGGAGGACTTATGTGGCTTGCAATTGGTACCATTTGAGTTTATGCCACATTGGGGCAAGCATCAATCACAACTAGCCCAACTTAGAGACTATTCGAGTCGTACTGGAAAAAAGATTTATGCTTGTTTTGATGGAAGTGGAATAATTGTTACTGAAGGTAAAGTGGAAGGGTATGGCGATATTGTCGAAATAGGTGTAAAGGAGAAACAATAGTGGAATATAGAGTATCACAGATAAGATCTTTGGATGTAACGGACAAAGAAGTAGCTGAAATCATACTCAAGTTACAAATCCCCTCCTATATGGTGGAGGCAAAGTTGATCAATTTTTATGACATCCCTCCACTTAAGGATACGGTGGAAACGCTTCAGAACTGTGGGGAGAAATTTTTTGGTTATTTTATAGGGAATGAGCTTTGTGGTTCTATATCTTTTAAAGTGGAAGGAAAGACTGTGGATATACACCGACTGACAGTAAACCCCAATTATTTTCGAAAAGGAATTGCCAATCAACTTTTACGCTTTATTGAAGATCAAGTGGAGGGCATTGAGAAGCTCATTGTATCTACTGGATCTGAAAATAAACCAGCTGTCGAGTTTTACTTAAAAAGGGGATTTACGGTTGAAAAGGTGGTACAAGTGAATGAGCAGTTGTCACTTACTTGTTTTGAAAAAAAGATTGCCAGGTAGCTTTTACTACCTGGCAGGTTTGGTTGAGTGAAATCGCAAATAACTGGAGTGGATTGCAAATAAATGCTTGTAATCGCAAATAAATTTTTGAAATAGCAAATAAATTTTTATAATCGCAAAGAAAATCTGAGAATCGCAAAAAAACTTTTACAATCGCAAAAAAATAAAAAAATCGCAAATAACTCATCTTTTAATCTGAGTGTATTTAAGAAAATGTCTCTTTTTTAACACTTATCTTTGGCTTTTGCGCCTTTTTCGATGAAAAACTATGCAAAAGCATGCCGAACATGACGATAAATAGTCCTATTGTTGCGAGTGTGCTCGGTAATGGGGTAGATAAAAGAAGGACTTCCCCCACAATGACAAAAATGACTTGAGTCGACTGTGTTGCTTCAACGGCTGCGAGTTTATCATGGTTATCTCTAACACGATCTGTAGCGATGAAGAATAATGTTGTGGCAATCACCCCAGAGGAAATAGCAACAATAAATGACTGTGCTACTTGCTCAGTCGAGGGTGGCCCCACTTGAACATATCCAATTCCAGCGAGTAGTAGCCAAAAAGGGAGGCTAGCAAGGGTCATACCAAATACCCGCTGAAAAGTATCCAATTTCCCCCCACAAATCTCCATCATTTTTCTATTTCCAAGCGGGTAGCAAAAAGCAGCCACAAGAACAGGAAAAGTGCTTGCTATCACAATTTCGAAGGTTAAACTTTGAGCATGCTGCCATTGAATTAGTACAACACCTATTAGAATGAAAAACGAAATGAATAAGGCCTGGATCGGGATTTGCTGTCGAACCTTGATCGGTCCATTTTTTGATTCCACTGTTTTATAAAACAGCGGGCCCAGAAGTACACCTGCCACAATGGTAAGTGGCCAAGTACCAGCGACGAGCCAGCCTGGACCGAATGCAGCGGCAAAGGTAATAGGTGCATAAAACAAAACAAATCCTACAAAGCTCCATAAAAGCCAAGGAAGAGGATTGGAAAGCATTTCTTTCCACATATGTTTTAGATTCCTTCTATACATGACGATCATGAATAAAAAGGGTACCATAAAAATGTATCGTAACGAGGAACTCCATAGCCAGCTGCCTCCTGATAGCTCCATTGAACGATTCAAAATAAAGGTAACAGCAAAAAACAAAGAAGCTAGAATCCCTAATGTAATTTCTCTCATATGAGCACATCCTCTCAAACATAACAACATTATAATATATAATTCTTATATAATACCATAACATTCCAAATTTTTGGAGAATTCGCTTTTCCTTAGATTTAATGGTAAATTTTTTTAAGAAAGGGGTTTTTATGATGTACGAACAAAAGACAAAAGAAACAGACCGCAGTGTGATTGAGTTTATTGAACAAGTGGAACAACCAAGAAAAAAAGAGGATGCCTATAGATTGTTAGACATTTTTACGACTATGAGCGGGTACGAAGCAAAGATGTGGGGACCGAGTATTATTGGTTTTGGGAAATACCATTACAAATATGAGTCAGGTCATGAGGGAGAAGCACCACTCGTCGGTTATTCTCCAAGAAAAGCAAAAATAAGCTTATATTTTGCTACTGGTGATTCTAATCGACAACAGCTTCTTGAAAGCTTTGGAAAACATACGCAAGGAAAGGGCTGCGTATATATCAATAAACTTGATGACGTGAATGTTGAGGTATTAAAACAATTAATTGTGCAGTCGATTGACTTTTTACAAGATACATACCCTAATAATGAGGAGTAGAGAAGGATTATGGAGGAAATTTTGGTCTTTGGGAACAAGGGGGGGAATCTTCAGTATAAGACGAGAATTGGTGTGTATAGCATCATTTTCAATAAAAAAAGAGATCAAATTTTGGTGATTCGGACGACTCGAGGAGGGTACTTTTTACCTGGTGGAGGTTTGGAGGAAAAAGAAAATCACGAGGAGTGCTTACAAAGGGAAATGCTTGAAGAAACGGGGTTTCAGGTGTTTATGGGTGAGTATCTGGGTCAAGCCCAAAAATACCACCTAGCTATGGGGAAAAATCCAACCTTGAACCATGCACATTTTTACTTGGCTACACTTGGTGAAAAGGTACAAGAACCTGTTGAAATAGATGAGGAACCAATTTGGGTGAACATAGCGGAAGTTGAAAACTCATTGTTTCATGAGCATCAAGTGTGGGGAGTGAAGCAGGCGTTAGTGAAATTAGGGATTTAGAGAAGATATGAGAAAAAGACTGCATTTAACAGTCTTCTCCAATTTGTCTCTTGGCTAGCTTTGTTTTTGATTATTGCGAATGGGGACATTCTTCGGTGCTTTTGGAAAGCCGTTTTTCCCCTTATCAGGTCCTGTTAATGTGTTTCTTTCGTCAAGAACTTTTCCACTATATTCGATTGGTCTTTCATCTGCCATCATCTTCACCTCCCATTAGTAGGGTGGGTGATTAGGTGTGTTTAGATACATGACTTTTGAAGTTATTCATCTAAGTACTTTAAGTACTCGTAATGATCTGTTGGTACAGATTTAATTACTTCACCAGCTTCATTATTATAGATTTCGTATTCCCTATAAGTTTCGATGATATAACCATCCACGAGTTCAGTTTTTTCTAGTTTTAGTTCTAATGAAGCAAGAACAGCCTCTTCCTCTTCGTTCTCTACATCAGAATTTGCTTCTGTTGTTTCGGAAGTGTCGGAATCCTCAACGGAAGGAATGGAAGAATACATATTTGTTCCTTCATTTGGATGAGTGAATGTAGAGTTTGGAGATTCCAAATAAGCTACAAGCGCTATAAGAGCAATTACGCTTAGTAAATACATATATTTTTTCATAAATGAATAACTCCTTCACACAATATCTATTAAACTATATGCAAAGTTGTTATAAATAGACCAAGCTGTTAGGCTTCATAAGTTGAGTTATTTTACATCAGAATAGTTAAGTGGGATAGGGAGAACTTTTTATATAAGTTCTCTTTTTTATATTTTAAGAATGATTGACTAGCAAAGGTTATTGTTGGTTCATAATAGAGGAAGGTATTATATTGTATGTAATAAGGGAAGTGGAAGAGAAGAACATGCAAAAATCAATACAGATATCAACATATGAAGAATACGAGATTCTTGAACGGGAATTGGAAGATTATATAGGTAACTATACAGCGGAAAATTTACATTTGGTTATGTACTCTATTCGAGAAGCGGTAAATAATGCATTTGAACACGGCATAAAAAGCAATTCTTCATTGGTTATTACGGTTACAACAGAAATAAGCGAAAGTGAAATCATTGTAGCAGTTGAGCATAACGGGGAAGGATTCAATCACGAAGAAAAAATCATGTCGGTTAAAGATCCTGATCAATATTTTATAGAAACATTATCGAGCACGAGGGGAAGAGGAATTGCCATTATGAAAAAGTGTGCAAAGCATATCTCCTACTCTGACGGTGGAAGAAAACTAACATTACTATTCGAGTTAGAAAAATGAATAAAAACTTTTATCAGTCATTAATTGAAGGATCCCCGGATTTAATTTCAGTCTTAGATTCAGACGGTATTTGTGTCTATGTCAATACATCTTATGAGAAGGTGCTTGGGTACAAGCGGGAAGAATTATTAGGCAAGCACTTTTCAAAGGTAATTTCGCTTGAACAGAACTCGTTAGAATATACTCTTTCTATTTTCTCTGCTGTATTTTCTGGAGAAAAAACAGATGAATTCCAAGTAAATATATATCATAAAGCAGGATACCCATTAACATTCAATGTAAAGTACACGCTTTTAAAAGAAGAAGGATTTCTACAAATTGTTTTACGCGATATCACAGAGGAACAAAAATTAAAGAAACAAAAAAGTGAATTAACAGAAATGAATAAGCTGTTGGCGGACGTTCTTGACCATACCGGGATAGGAATTACTATCACTGATCCACATCAAGAGGACAACCCTATTATTTACCACAATAAAGGATTCGAAAGTCTAACTGGATATGGTTCAGATGAGATTTTGGGGAGAAATTGCAGGTTTCTACAAGGCCCATTAACGAGTAAGGATACAAAAAGGGTCATTAGAGAAAAAGTGGCGAATCAGGAAGAAGTTAAGGTAGAGATATTGAATTATCGGAAAGATCAAACTACTTTTTGGAATGAGGTCTGTATAAATCCAGTTCTTACTGAACAAGGAGAGGTCAGTCATTTTATTGGAATTCAAATGGATGTAACGAAGAAAAAGCTTTTAGAACTTGATTTAAAGCGAGAATTTTCTTTATCTCGTACCATTCAGCAATTAATACTAAGCAAGGATATTGAAGAACAATCAATCACGATCCATGGTTCTTATTTTCCGTCTCATGAACTTGGTGGTGATTTTTATAAATGGCAGAAAATCGATGATGATCTGTATTTTGTTATGATTATGGATGTGATGGGGCACGGAATTGCTTCTTCCTTGCTAACGATGTCGATTAATGCAGAGCTTACATCGATTTTAAAATATGACACTTGCCATCCTACCTATATTTTAAATAGACTCAATCAACATATGCTTGATTTATTCTCAGAAGGCGAAAATGAGAGAATGACAAGAATGTACTTTACATGTATTGTGCTCTTGATTGATATGAAAAACAAAAGCATAGATTACATTAATTCGGGACATCCATCTTTTATCCTCGAGGAAGGGGAAAGGCTAAGAGAAATTTCCTCCAATGAAATACCTGTGGGCTTTCTTCCAAATCATCAATTTCAAGCGGAAACTCTCTATTATAAAGATAAGACAGAGTTGTTTCTTTACACTGACGGTCTCTTAGAGTATTTGAATACCTCATTTGCTGAATTAAAGAAGAAAAAAAAGAAGGATAAAAATCTCTTTCTCCATTTGTCAAAGGAACTGAAAACAAAACAACTTCAAGATGATGTATGTTTTATTCAGGTGAAATTACTTTAAGGGAGTACATGGAACAAATACAAGACCCTCTTTCATAAAAAAGAGGGTCTTTGTTTATTTTTTTAGTAGAAGATATAAGAAATAAGGTGCTCCAATAAGGGCCACCATGATACCAGCAGCAATTCCTTCAGGTTCAATAATGTTTCGCCCAATGGTATCAGCAAACAATAATAACCATCCTCCTGCTAGAAGTGCCACGGGAATAAATAACTGGTTTCTCGGTCCAACCATCGCTTTTGCCATATGTGGGGCCATTAAACCAATAAAGCTTATTCCTCCTGTCACGGAAACGGCAGACGCCGCCAATGCAACAGCTGTAATTAATAAAGTGATTCTTTCCTTCTCAATCGAAATCCCTACTCCGATAGAAATGGACTCACCTAAGGCTAAAATATTTAAGCGATTTGCCTTGTATAAAGTAAAGGGAATCAGCACAAGTAGCCATGGAAGAATGGCCCATACAAATGGCCAATCAGTGCCCCATATATTTCCTGCCAACCACTTTGCAATAAAATCTACCTTAGCACGTTCGGCAGATGAAATAAGAACGATCATAGCTCCAGAAAGTGCCATCGAGAAACCGACCCCAATTAATACCAATCGTACAGGCTGAAGGCCAACACTTTTTTTATAAGAAAAGATATAAATAAGTGCTGATGTAAGGATAGCTCCGAAAAATGCAAGGATCGGAATGGCGTAGGCAAATGTTGCTACGTCGATTGGTGCAAATAGAAAAAAGACAGTTATCGCAACTCCAGCCCCAGAATTTATTCCGATGATGCCTGGGTCAGCTAAATCATTCCGTGTAATTCCTTGAAGAATGGCACCGGATAGTGCGAGAGCCATTCCTGCTAACAAGGTAATGACAATGCGGGGCAGACGGATGTCAAAGAGAATAAATTCTTCCTTAAACGAGCCATTCCCTAATAAGGTTGGTATGATTCGATCATAGCTAACAGAAGAATAACCAAGACTTAAACTCACTATCATAGTTCCAAGGATAAGTACGAGCAGAGCAATCACTATGGATCTTTGTTTTTTTATAAGGTTTTGATGAATCATGAGAATTCTTTCCCTCCTTTACGAATGATAAATAAAAAGAAGGGGAGCCCTATCATGGCAACAATGGCCGCTACAGGTGTTTCGTAAGGTGAATTTAATGTGCGACCAATGGTATCAGCGAGGAGCATAAATGTTCCGCCCAAAATGGTCGACATCGGAAGAATAAAGCGGTAGTCCGTTCCGACAATTGCCCGCACGATATGGGGAACCAGTAAACCAACAAAAGCTAGATTACCAGCTAAGGATACAGCAGCCCCAGCAAGAACGATGACAATCACAAATAAAAAGGCTTTTACACGAGTCGTATTCTGGCCCAAGCCTACCGCCACTTCTTCATTTAAACTTAATATAGTTAGTTGCCTTGAAAGAAAAATGGAAAGAATGATTCCGATAATAATGAACGGGACTACTATTTGAAGTTGGCCCCAGGTGGTTCCAATCACTCCTCCAGCCGTCCACATCGATACATCTTTTGAGATTTTAAAGAAGATAGCAATTCCTTCTGAAATAGCAAAAAGAAAGGCAGATATTGCTGATCCAGCTAAAACGATACGGAAAGGAGAGAATCCCCCTTTTTTTACTGCACTTATGCCGAAAACAAGCAGAGCTCCAACAGCCGCACCAATAAAACAAGCAAGCATGATTCCGTAGTAATTTGCGGAGGGGAGCAGGGCGATGGTTATCGCTAATCCTGCATTCGCACCAGCAGTAAGACCTAATAAACCTGGATCAGCAAGCGGATTTCGTGTCATTCCTTGCATGATTGCCCCGGATACAGCTAGGGCTGCACCAACTACTATCGCAGCAACTTCCCGTGGCAATCGAATTTCTTGTAAAATTAATATTTTTTCGCTTGTCTGATTGGATAATAAGGCCAGCCAAACATCCCTGAAATTTGTATCGGCAGCTCCGAAAACCATTGCAATGCTAAACATGACTATAAATAAAAAAAGTGCAACGATGCATTTGAAGAAAAACGATATAGGTTTGTTATTATGTAGCAATCTAGTCACCTCACTTTTTACATTTCAAAAGAAAGAGAGGAATTCGTTGATGAATTCCTCTACATAAGTAAACTATTTTTCAAGAAAACTCTTAGTAAAGAACTCTATTTAATAGGCGTAGCATTAGTAATTCACACTTACGGGAGTAAGCGTGGTAACCATGTGTTGTTCATTTTGTGAATTCCCTTTAAGCAGGTTATAGGTTATGCACATTGGCTTATTCGTCCGTGGATCTCTGCCAATTTCAGCATCAATTTGAAACACTTCTCGCAACACATCACGTTGTATCACTTCTTCACAAGTTCCTGCTTTTACAATTTCGCCTGCTTTTAAGGCGATCAAATGATCGGCAAATCGAGCGGCTTGATTTAAATCATGTAGAACCATGACAATAGTTCGTCCCTCATTTTGGTTTAACTCTTGCAACAGCTCTAGAACCTCAAGCTGATGAGCCATGTCCAAATATGTGGTAGGTTCATCCAGGAAAATAATATCGGTTTCCTGAGCAAGTGCCATGGCTATCCATACCCGTTGTCTTTGTCCACCAGAAAGGGCATCAACCGGTCTGAACTTAAAATCCATGGTTCCTGTAGCTTCAAGAGCCCAATCGATTACTTCAAAATCTCGTTTTGTTAAGCGGCCAAACCCTTTTTGGTAAGGAAACCGTCCATAGCTGACAAGCTCTCCGACTGTAAGTCCACCAACACTTTCAGGTGACTGAGGGAGTATGGCCATCTTTCTAGCTAGTTCTTTTGTCTGCTGTTTAGCAATATCCTCTCCATCTAAAAGGACTGTCCCAGATTGTTGAGCAATTATTCGTGTAATGGCTTTAAGCAACGTCGATTTTCCACAGCCATTTGAACCAATAATGGTCGTGATTTTTTTATCTGGTATATGGATGCTGAGGTTTTTCACTATCGTTCGTTCTCCATAAGCAACGGATAATTGGTCAGTATATAGGCGAACCATTGGAAACCTCCTTATGTATATAATTAGTTAATTGATAATGATTATCAGTATCGGATATATTAAATATAAAACGCATTCACCCCACTGTCAATAAAATCTTTCACCTTTTGCGGTGACAGACACCCTTCGTGAACAGTTTTTGGGGTTTTGTCCGTGTGGGGTGGACATTTAATGCAAATTGACACATAGAGGACAGGAATTCTTATATTATATGGCGAATAATTATTAATAGAGATTTGGGAATGAAAGGATGTACATATGGAGAGAGTGAAGAAGCCATATATAATTAGAAATTATGAGGAACACGATGCAAATCAAATTGCCAAGTTTGATTTTATTTCAATGTTAGCTTATCGATACAATGGGGACTATACTTCAGATAATATTTTCTGTGCCGTTAGTGAAGAGGGAGAAGTTCTCGCTTCCGCACATATTGCTCCCGATCAGTCTTGGAGCTTAATCGAAAATTCGAACAAGCCTTTGGACTTTGAATTTAAGCTACAGATGGATTTAGCGATAAATGAGAACACGACAGTTCCACAAGAAGCAGTGGATGAGTTAATAACTGCAGTTATCATTAGAGCTAAAAAGATTCGAAGCCAATACCCCAATAAAAAAATTACTCTTACACATACGATTTCTTCTGATGATTTAGAGGAGATGGATTTTTATTTATCAAAAGGATTTATAGCGAAACAAAATCATTTAATAATGAAAAGAGATTTAACAAAACCAATCCCTCAATTTCCTCTACCACCGAATATTAATGTAATGAATTGGAAAATGGAGACTCAAGAAGAACAGGAAATGTATTTGCGTGCAGAGGCTGCTAGTGATCCAAACGGGATTTGTTGGAGCTTGAATCATCTCAGATGGACAAAGTCTGGCGCAGAATGGGATACGTTTACGGCATTTGACGGAAATAATGTAGTGGGTAGTGTTATGACATGGGGACTCGGAGAAGAGAGAAGTGCCACTGAAAATATCTTTGTATTACCTAATTGGAGACGAAAGGGCATAGCAAAGGCATTAATTACTGAAGCATTTACTTTTCTAAAGGAAAAAGGGAATACAGAAGCAACATTAGGAGTGTTTGGAGATAATCGAAATGCAATTTCACTATACCAATCCCTTGGATATCGCATGTTTTATACCATTATTGAGTTTGGATACGAACTTTAGAATCAGCCTGATGGGGTCTGGTTCTTTTTTAATTGGATGTGTTACATGAAATTTTATCTCTTTTTACTGTGTATTCAAAGAGAAAGGGTGCATGTTAATAAATGACAAGGGAGGTGGTAATCTTGCCAAGAGGAAAGGAACTGGAACAATTACCAATGGCAAATACTTTACCTGGTGCCGGAAAAGACAATAGTAATATGAATCGAACGGAATTAACGGGAATGACCGAAGGCGATATGCCGAAGCCGGCACAAGTACCAAAAAAGAATAGCTAAGAAAACAAAACCCAAATCTTTTAAGCCAGATTTGGGTTTTATTTATGGTAATATATGGTTTGTGGAGGGAGGAGAAAAGGTGGAAATTAAAAACGGTAAACTAACAATTCGTCCCCTCGGTAAAGAAGATGTGGGTCATCTATCAAAATGGCTTTCAAACCCAACTGTACTAGAATACTACGAAGGTAGAGATCAACCTTTTACAATAGAGCAAGTGATGGAAACCTATTTTCTAGAAGAGGAAGGTCTCTCCCGTTATATTTTTACATATGAAGACCTGCCAATAGGATATATTCAAACGTATACAGTAGAAGACGAGAGGGAGAAAACGTTTGGTATGGATCAATTTATTGGTGAAACGGAATTCTGGAATAAAGGAATTGGAACCCTTCTTATACATACTATGGTTAATTACTTAGTTACCCAAAAAAGTGCTGCTAAAATCATAATGGATCCACAGACTCGTAATGAAAGGGCATTAAGATGTTACGAGAAATGTGGATTTGAAAAAGTAAAATTGCTTCCGAAGCATGAATTACATGAGGGAGAGTATCGTGATTGCTGGTTGATTGAATTACTAATAGAGCGTTAAGTCCATGCTGTGAAAAAAGGAGGGGCAAATCGCTCCTCCTATTATTTCGTATAAATGGCTATCGCATCACGTAAAAACTCAGCTGTTCCAGGTTGATCTTTATCATAGTAGGCAGTGAATCTCTCATCATCGACGTACATTTGGGCAAGTCCAGCATGTGCTTCTTTGCTGTAGGTTGGCCAAAAATAACAAAGCCATTGTTTATGAAGCTCGGCTGCTTGTTGTGCAAGCGGACCTGCAGGATCACCACTTGTAAATGCTTGGGCCAAAACGTCTTTTACTTGTTGTTCTATAGCCGTCACCTTTTGGTAGTCCTCCTCAGACAGGTTCATGAGCTTGGCATTGGATTGTTCTACGGTTTCATTTCCATACTTTTCACGAATTTCTTTTCCGTATGTCTTTTCATTTTCAACAAGTAAGTTTTGTTTAAAACCTTCAAATTTCTCTTTATTTGACATGGTAATTCTCCCTTCAGATTCTGCAATGGTCTTTTCCACATTACAAATTAATGTTTCTATTTGTTGCCGTTTTTCTATTAGCTTTAAACGATGTTCTCTTAGTGCTACTTCTGCGTCAAACGTAGGGGAAGAGAGTATTTCTTTAATCGTATCCAAGCTAACTCCAAGCTCTTTATAAAAAAGAATTTGCTGAAGACGATTCACCTCTGATTGCCCATAAATTCGATAGCCATTCGAATTCACCCTGCTTGGTTGCAGAAGACCGATTTGGTCGTAATACCTTAATGTTCTCGTACTAACTCCTGCCAATTGGCCGAGTTTTTGAACCGTGTACTCCAATTGTTTCACCTCCTGATATGCTCACTATAAACCTTTACGTAACGTTAATGTAAATAGGGTAAAGAAAAAATAAAAACAATCTCCCAAATAATTAGATGGAGATTGTATTGGTTAAGGGTATGTTATCCTAAAATTCTTTCTTTACTTTATCAATATATTTAAGGGTATCTGCTTTTCCTAATGCACCATGTCCACCTAATGCAGGTATTAACGATGGCCCTGGTCTTACATCATAATAAAAATCAAGAATTACTTTATTTACTTTACATCCAGCTCCCATTCCTTGAATGCCGATAATAAAAGGTATTACATAGTCTTTTATATCTATTTCACAATAAGCGTTCTGCAGATAGTAAATTTTGGGCACATACTTAATTTGTTTATAAAAGTGTACTACGTCAATTCGATCAAAATAGTTATTAACAATATCCGTTTCTGACATATTTGGATATGAGTATCTAAAAACTTGTTTAACTGGAACGGGCAGCCATTTTAATAAGTAGGTTTGAGGACTATTTACTAGTGTTATCGAACCCTTTAGATAACCTGAGAGAATTAGGGACATAAAGCCTCCTGCAGAGGAACCATAGAAAATAACTTTTTCAAAAGGGATACTTACTTTTTTTATTAGTTTTTCTAAAATGGTAGCAATATCTTTAATAAAAAATCTTTTATTAATACCTTGTCCCCATCCTACAAGTAATTCTGAATCAGCATACAAAGTTGGATCATTATAATAAATAGTAGAATCTTTAAAATCCTGAATCCATGAATGTCTTTGGAAATAAGGTGGGGGAATTCGATTTTCGTTAAAATTCATTGCCCCTGAACCTAACACAATTAAGTGTTCTGAGTGTTGTTTTAATTTGATTAGAAATTCAAAAGTGATTCCCTCCCAGTTCAGCACTAAAATGAAAGATTCATTGTACGGAAGCAATAGGCTATCTAGATGTTCATAGTTTATATTCTTACGAGGGTACTCTTTAAGCAATCTTTTCCTCACCACCTTCCTTATAGAATTAATTGAACTAGATATTTTCTTTAAACCATTCGATAGTTTCTGATAATCCTTCTATAAATGAAACTTTTGGTTTAAAAGATAATAAACTTGCCATTTTAGATACATCTGGAAACCTATTTGGAATTTCTTCGAAACCTAAGGGATAAACTTCTTCAAATGGTACATATAAAATAGGGGAATTTGAGTGGGATAATGTACGGACTAGTTTTGCTAAATTAAGGATATTCATCTCTGATTGGGAGCCAATATTAATGATTTCATTATTACACTCATCGTCTATAGCTCTAATCGTAGCTTCTACAGCATCACTTATATAGGTAAAACATCTAGTTTGAGTACCATCTCCATATACTTGGATAGGATCTCCTTTTAATGCCGCACTGATAAATCTGGGAATAACCCCCGCGTAGGGACCTTCCTTTGCGCGTGGTCCGTAAATATTAAAATAGCGAACAACGGAAACCTTAAGTCCTTTGAGACCATAACCGAGACAAAGAGTTTCTTCTAAAGTTTTACTAACAGCATAGCACCATCTAAGTTTATTTGTTGCACCGTACAGTCGATCTCCATCCTCTGCAAAAGGGGGAGTTGCCTTACCGTATACTTCAGATGTTGAGGCAAAGACAACTTTTTTGTCATATTTTAAAGCAGCTCTAAGAACATTTCTTGTCCCATCTATGTTGGTCTCCATAAGCTCCACACTTCTATCCATTGTACTCTTAACACCTAAAATAGCACCTAGGTGAAATATTACATCATGATTAGCGACCAATAAATCAATCATCTCATAATCAAGGACACTAATTTTAAGAAATGGAATTTTCCGGAATAGTTCATTGTGATAAGTTTGTTTCCCGTTATATAAATTATCTATGATAGTAACACGATGTCCCCTATTAACAAGTTCTTCGGCTAAATGAGATCCAATAAAGCCTGCTCCTCCTGTTATTAGACATTTAAATGATTTTTGAGTCATTGAGATTCCCCTTCATTTTCAAACCTTAATACTCCTCTTGTATCAACAATCCGTTTAGCCTCATTTTTAATTTGTTTCCAATTAATTGTGCTGTGATCTGTCAATATTACAACTGTATCAGCCTTTTGAATATCATAGGTTGATAACTCAATAGAAACAAATTCTTGGTTTTTTATTGTTATTTTTGGGAAATAAGGATCATAGTAACTGACTTCCATTCCCTCCTCAACTAATAGCTCAAAGATGTCAAGGGAAGGTGACTCTCGTAAATCATTTACGTCCTTCTTATAAGCCATTCCAATAAGAAGAACTTTTCCTATCTTATTAGGAAGGGACTCTTTTATTTGATTCACTACTTCATGAGGCATTTGATTGTTAATTTCTTCAGCAACCTCAATCATTCGACTCCTCATTCCATACTGATTTAACTTCCATTGAAAGTAGATAGGGTCTACTGGGATACAATGTCCACCAATACCAGGGCCTGGCCAATATGGAGTAAAGCCAAATGGTTTGGTTGCAGCTGCTTGTAGAGATTGATAAAAGTCAATATTAAGTTTCCTACATAACAAAAATACTTCATTGACAAGTGAAATATTTACAAGACGTTGAATGTTCTCAAATAATTTGCACATCTCAGCCACTTTAGGAGAGCTAACAGGCACAGGTTTATCAAATGTCTGCTCGTATAACCATAGGACCTGCTTGAGGCATTCATCGGTTTGTCCACTTACAACTTTAGGAATAGAGGCCAATGTAAAATTCGTATTACTAGGATCAATTCTTTCTGGGGAATAACCTAAATAAAAATCTTTGCCTACCTTTTTTCCAGTTTGTTCTAATATAGGCAATATAACTTCTTCTAAAGTACCTGGATAGGTAGAACTTTCATAAATTATCGTTTGTCCTTGCTGTAAGTTGTCTCTAATAAAATTTGAAGAGGAAATAATGAAACCTAAATCTGGTTCGTTATTGTCTCCTAGTGGAGTGGGGACAGTGACAATCACGAAGGGAGTCCTTCTTAATAATTCATTGCCATCTTCAGGGAAAAAGGCCCTGAATAAGCCATTGTTATATAGTTCTACTAGTTCCTGGTCTGATACATCAGGGATGTAGCTTTTGTTTTCTTTTAAACTCTCAATTTTATTAGGGTCTTTGTCCAAACCAATCACTGAAAATCCGCATTTGGCGAAATGGGTTGCAAGAGGGAGTCCCACATACCCCAAACCGATAACTACCACACTTTTCTTGTCTTCTGCCATTCTTTTATGAACCTTCCTTTCTAGATGATTAAATCTATGTCTCCAAGAGAAATCTCGATAAGGCACGTAGTATAGATTATGCGTATAGAAAATGTGTGTATAGAAAAACAACCTACTTTCTTAATATAAATAATTCTGGTCATGTGATGAAGGTTTGGACTGTAGGTTTGTTAATTTATGTTTCTAGTCTAACTGGCTAATTATGTAGCTTAGATAGGCACTACTCTAATCAAAGGGCAATAAACCGCATATCTTATAGAGAGGTATTACTCTTTTATAATTTGAAAATAACAAAATTCTAATAATAGGAGGTGCCATTATTTGGAGGTGTCAGTTGTTGTTCCAGTTCAAAATGAAGAACACACAATAAGCCAAGTATTGGGGGAACTAAGAAAGATTCAGCCAAAGGAAATTATTCTTGTTCTAAATGGATCAAATGATAAAACGGGAGAGATTGCTAAGAACTATGGATGTAAAATAATTTATTACGAAGAGGCTTTAGGTAATGATATTGGAAGAGCAATAGGGGCGAAACATTGCACTGGTGATTGTATCTTATTTGTAGACGGAGATATAAAGGTTCAATACAAAGAGTTACAGCATTTTATTAACGCAATAAGAGAGGGGTTTGACGTTGCCCTAAATGATCTATCTTTTCTAGTTAATTCAAAGTCACGTCCACATTTTACGACTGTTAGTAAAATTGCTGTAAATGAATACTTGCATCAAAGCGAGCTTTCTTTGAATTCATTATTAGCGGTCCCACATGCATTAAGTAAGAATGCTATAAATATCATTGGATCGAAGAACCTCGCAGATCCAATTTTAGCCCAAGCCATTGCAGTCGCGAAAGGGTTACGTATTTGCGCACCGACCACTGTTGATGTAATTACCACAAATAGAATAAGACCTATCCATGTACAGTTAGATGAAAAATCAGGATTTGCCAAAACTACAAGTCGGATAATTGGTGATCATTTAAGAGCAATCAGATATATAGTGGATACCTATGGTCCTCGTGGTGCTTTTAAAAGTAGTACAAAAAACCGTCAAAAATTGTACAAGTTAATCTCACCAAAATCTAAGAAAGATATAAAATATAGTGCCGTTATTATGTTATCGGAACATGGAAATAAGTTAGAAGCAACACTTAAAGAAGTGAAAACTGCTGGAGTAGAAGAGGTAATAGTTATTGGAAATAAAAATGATATCAATAGTAAGATGGGGGCCATTACAAATTTTAATTCCATTCAAATCATAGAATGTGAAAATAATAGTTTTTTTTCAATAGCACTTACGATAGGTAATAGGCATGCAAATGCTAATATATGTGTTTTCCTGGAAGAAAATAATTGTATTACGTCTAAAGAAATTAAATCTTTACTTCAATCGATTGAAAGCGGAGCAGGAATATCACTTTTTGAACGTAAACAATTATTAGAAACAGATAAAGCACCTGATTCTGTAAGTATAGGTCAATACTTTATAAATATGTGCATATCAAAGCCAGAACTATTAAACAATGGGTTGTCTACGTTTCCTTTTGCAATAAATACTCTGAAGATTTCCAAAGTTATAGAAGAGGAATACCATTGTAACTCTACTTTGGTATTTTTAAAAGCAATGCTGGCAGACATTAAAGTAGATGTCATTAATCAACCCCGTTGGGCACCATTAATCAATAATAAAATTCGAAATGAAGAAATTTTAGGTGACCAATTAGAAGCTCTTACGTTTCTATTGAATATAACCAATGAGCGTGGTGGATTTACTGATGGAGGAAGAAGGAGGGGATTTTTGTGAACAATAGTCTAACAGTAGTTATTCCGTACTGGAACAAGGAAGACTTATTGAAGGATGTAATTCAAAATGCATTGTTACTAAATCCAATAGAAGTAATAGTGGTAAAACCAGAAAATAAGAATGTCGACAGTATAGAGCTAACTTCTAATAAAAAAATAATCTTTGTTGAATGGAACAAAGTAAATTCACCATACGATAAAGCATTTACGAAAGCAAGGGGAGAGATTTTACTATTTATAGATGGAAATATCCTATATAAAATGAGTGAGTTATTAACATTTATACAACCTATTGCTACGGGTAATTCTGATCTCGTGTTAAGAGATTTAAATCCACTAATAATGAAGGGAGAGGTCTTAAGCCCTTTAATGGTTTGGTGTCAGAATATAAATGAAATTATTGGACATACAGATCTTGGTATCAACAATATCCTATCCTTTCCCTGTGCTTTAAAAAAAAGATCAGTTACATCATTGAATATGAAAAATCCTATAGTTTCCTATTTGGAGTTAATTCAAAAAGGAACTAAGATCTCTAAGAGCTTTGTTACTCAAAGGGAAGGACTCTTTAAAGTTCGACCATTTAGTCATGAAGAAGAATCAACATATCATAACTGGATATTGGACGCTGTTGGTCAATGGTTAGAAGTAAAAGGTAAAAGGGGTGCTCTTAGCGATGGTGGCAAACGATTAGATATTTTAGAAGATTTGAAAGCTAAGAAGGGTCCACTTAATTGTAGTAGCGGATGGGGCACCCAATCTTCATTTTATAAGGGGAAGAAATTATCAATAATTATTCCAGCTCAGGACGAAGAGTTAACAATAGGAGAAGTCATCCAAGAGTCTAGAAAACTGGAACCTTACGAAATTATCGTTGTAGTTAATGGTTCAACAGATAAAACAGCTGAAATTGCTAAAAATCTAGGTGCTACGGTAGTCGAGTATCATGAGAGACTTGGTCACAATGTGGGGCGTTCCATTGGTGCTTATATTTCTAAAGGCGATATTCTTCTGTTTATAGATGCTGATTTCCCTATCCGGACTAAAGAACTTCTTCCTTTCGCTACATCTATATGTAATGGAGTAGATATGGCACTTAACGATTTAAACAGTTTACTTCCAATTCAGTTCCCTCTTCACAATGTTAGTGCATTTAAGTATGGCTTAAATATACTTTTAGATAAAGAGTTACTTGGTATCGGTTCACTTTTAGCAGTACCACATGCTTTAAGTAGATCTTGTTTAGAACATATTGGTTTTGAATCGCTGGCATGTCCAAGTCTTGCACAAGTGAAAGCGATCGAAGGAGGTTATACGGTCTCATGCGTCCAACAAGTAGATGTGTTAAGGCCAAATAAAATACGTCCAGAACAGCATCTAGGAAGTTATATTCATGGAGGTAGTAGACAGTATGTTTTAGAAAAAATATACGCAGACCCCAAGTATACTTCCAATAAAGTAAAATTTGAAAATCATAAACCAATACAAATGGGCTGGGGATGTTTTTCAAGTTTATATCAAGGGAAACAATTATCTGTCATTATTGCAGCACAAAATGCGGCACAAACAATAGAACAAGTTATTAATAAGGCAAGGAAAATAGAACCCCTGGAAATTATTGTTGTATTGACTGGATCAACGGATAATACTGAAGAAGTAGTTAAAAAGCTTGGTGTAACTCTTTTTGTATTTAAAGAAAACATTGGTTTAGGCCAAGCACGTTATATTGGTGCACTCTCTTCAAAAGGGGATATCATCAATTTTGTGGATTCATCCCAAAAAGGACAGACACCGGCTGAACAAAGAATCATCGGGGATCATTTGGAAGCTATTTCTCATTTTATTCATCGCAGAAAGAAACCCAACAATTAACGAAAAATTCAGATTCTGGACAAAATATAGTTGGAGGGAGGATAAAATTGGTTAATAAAGTATCTGTAATATTAATTGGCTCTAATATTTTTGATGAAGTACTCTTAGAAAAAGTCTGGTCAATCAAACCGTTTGAAATAATCGTAGTGTTCTCTAATGAAGAAAATAGTGAATTTATCTCAGCTGTAAAATCAAAATCCTGTCAGATAGTAATTGGTGACGGAATTCAAGATAATAATGGATATGTATCAGCTTTAAATAAAGCTAAAGGTGATATAATCCTATTTTTAGATAGTCGTTTATCTTCCATTAGTTCAGAGGAAATAAATAAATTTTTAGAACCTTTAGCTAATAAACAAGCAGACGTGGTGTTAAATAATTTAATACCCAACTTTATAAAAACTAGAAGTAAACAATGGCCAGATCCAATTAGATTATGTAAGGAGGTGTATAATGATAGTCTAGGTCACAATTCCCTTTATATTGATACTCTGCTTTCGTTTCCTCATGCCTATAATCAGCAGGTCAAAAATCAATTAGGAATCGACTGCTTTTTTAACTTAGCTGTAGCACACATGCAAATCTTAGAACATGGATTTAAGATAGCAAGACCCATTTACGTAAACATTTCTTCTATAGAAAGACAATATACTCGGGAACAGTCACATTTTTCAGTTCCATTAACCGAATGGGAACAAGAACATATAAAACTTTTCTTAGAGGGATGGGGTAATTGGTTTCAAATACATGGAAATAGAGGGAATTACCATGATAGCGGAAGAAGAAGAGACCTCGTAGTAGATATCAAAAAGAATAATAATTTATCAAAGTATGCAAAAATTTATGAAGGCACTGGCAGAACCTCATCATTGTATAATGGGAAACAGTTGTCAATAATTATACCTGCACAAAATGAGGAAGCGACAATTGCAGCTGTCCTTACTCAAGCAAGGTATGCAGAACCGTTAGAAATTATTGTTGTAGTAAATGGGTCAACTGATAACACAGAAGAAATTGCAAGAATTTTTGGAACAACAGTTGTTGTATTTGAAGAAGCATTAGGTATTGATGTAGGGAGAGCGTTCGGAGCAAACATTGCTAAGGGAGATATTCTATTATTTATTGATGCGGACTTTCCAATACCTTTCTATGACCTTCAGCAATTTGCCTTAGCAGTATCAAACGGAGTAGATGTCGCTCTGAACAAATTAAATTTCGAGGATTTTCCGTTGTATGTGGTTAACCAATATAAGTACTTGTTAAATATTATATGTAAACGTAAAGATCTGGGTGTTGGATCAGTGGTTGCTATTCCCCATGCAATAAGCAAATCATGTCTAAATGGAATCGGTTGGTATACTTTAATGAATCCGAATATAGCACACGTAAAAGCCATTCTTCAAGGTTATACCATTTCAAATGTACACTTTGTCGACGTAATGAGTCCGAATAAAATAAGGCCCGATCAACACTTTTCATCATCCGGGCATCCTAAGGCTGTTTTACGTATTAACGGAGATCATTTGGAAGCGATAGCATACCTATTGGATAATAGTATAAATTGATAATATGAAAGCACCCTAGAATTTAGTTCAAAACTAACTTTTGGAGGTGCTTTTATTATGGTAATTGGAACAAAAATTTAAGAGACTATCTCTGATTCTAATAGTCTCTTATTTCATTGTTCATCTAATAGTTTAAGTGCCTTTGCATTAGTTAGAAATAGCTAATCAATGGTTCTAATTGGTTATCCCACACCCATTTAGGGCTGTATCGCTGTCGTGCGAGTGTTTTTGCCTTTATCACTGGATTTTCCCTCATCATATTTACAATGACCCTAGCATGTTCTTTTAAATAACTTTCCTCTGATGGATTATATGTTTCCTTCGTATCAAATCCAAAATTTCTCGCATCCCACTTTATAAAATAAGCATTAAGGTTTTTTCCTAATTCTTCTAATGCAGGAACTCTTTCATTTAAAACCAGGCAATTGCCTTTGCTAGCCGCTTCTATAACGGTTAAACCAAACGATTCAGAGAACGATGGACATATAAAAAGATTGGATAGACTAAATAGTTCTAAAACAGCGTTCCTTGGGAAACCAGACTTAAATTCCTTTAAATCAGAAGTGAAAATAATATCTTGATTTGCCAGCCCATAAGTGGCACCTTGAGCCCGGATTAGCGCTTTATAGGTATTACTTGGAATATCACTGCTTGGAAAATCACAAAATACCACTGAAACGCTTTTTTCCCAGTGCTTTTTTATTGCCCCTCCTAACATAGCTACCTTTTCGAATTTTTTTGCTAGTGTTAAACGTCCGGGATATACGATTAACACATCGGGACTAAGTAAATCAATTTCTTTTGATAGAATCTGAATTTCATTACTAGCAAAACTTAAAATATCTAAACTATTATTTACCACCCTGCATCTTCCTTCAGGTACATTATACTGTTTAGCCAATGCTGAAATACCAGATTGTGTCGGGTAAACATACAGGGTATTTGGCATGGGGGTATAACGGGCAGAAAAGGGCCATTTAGGATTATTTGGACGATTCACAGGAGCTGAATGGGTAAAGGCAATAAATTTCACTTTTGGCAAAGTTTCCTGAGCTTTACGAATGGCCACGTTGTGAACTAAATGCCAGCCTTGATAATGTATATCATGCATGATACAAACATCAATATCTTGTAATTTATCCACCAAGTCTTGTGCAATGACATCGGTTTCTTTAAAAAAGGTTTCATGTACTTCCCCGCTTGTTTGAGAGTAGTCCCTCCAATGTATTTGTTGACCATCTAGATGATTGATCACTTTTACCCATTCAATCCGTTCATCCAAAAATACACCAAATCGCTCCTCTAGAGGGCAACTCTCACTTACGAGTACTTTTACTTTCATACCTGCATCCAATATCATGCGAAGTTGTTCTGCCACAACATTAACCAATGAGTAGGTGCTATTTAGTCCATTAAACATTGTAAGTAGAGCTATTTTCATTTATTTCATACCTCCCTGGTGAAATAAGACATAATAATATATACGGTTAATACGATTCTTGTGATAACTAATAAAGGCATGAATTAATTCTATTATTTCTCTTCAAGTTTGATTTTTTGTAACTCATTCGTTTGTCCCACTAAAAAGAGGTATAGCCAATGTAGATTGGAATACCTCAATGCCTCCTTATTGATGATTGCTCATCAGTTTCCAGAAAAGAAAGGATGTTTCCTTAACAAATTGATAAGACATAAGTTTTCTATTACAATTTCTATTATTTTTAGTAATGCGAGTGTTCTTGTAAATTTGGTTTAAAAACAAGATTCATTGATTAATTCCATATATTTGCAAATGCATCTAGTCCAGTGGTACTTGTAGCGGTTTGAGTAGTACTAGTAGTAGTGGTAGTACTAGTAGTAGTGGTAGTAGTAGTTGATGTTGAAATAAAATCAAGAATATTTTCAAATTTGAATTGAAGTAACATTTCTTTTTTAATAATGGTTTTCAACATTCCTTCTACTTCACGGTTAACTTGTAACAACTCGGCAAGGCTTCCTGCAACAATATTGGGGTTAACTTGTGTTCCTCCATCATCTACTAGGGTACCTAATGCTCCTTGAACCTTTTCGGCTTCTGCATTAATTAGGTGTGCTAAGCCAAGTTCTTCAAATGCAATTGAAGCTAGTAGTAAGAGAACCACTTGTTCAGAATCAAGACCATCAATTGGGTTGATCCCATTGGAAGGTGTGTTTGGAAAAGACATTTAAATTTACATCTCCTTTTTTTTATTTTTTACAATAGTAGAGTATTTAGATTTTCCTTGGTTTGCTTGGACATTTATAAGATCTTCAAAAATTTATTTCCTATAAAGTCTATAGGATATCCCTCCTTCCTTTATTTCTTTTTAGTTTATTCCTCCCTTGTAATATGGATCGGGCTTGTATCGTAGAAATCTAAAATTATTTACATTTTTTATTTAATAAGATTGGGTAGTTGAACTTACGATTCAAAAGGAACATAAATTTATTGTTGCCATACAATAGTAGAGAATAGTCTATATATGTATTCCTCATTTTATAAAGAGAATAGGTGAAGTTATGAAAAGGGCTTTAGTTGTTTTTCTTGAAGATAAACCTCACTTGATGCTTCAGTTTGGCTGCTTATACACATCTTTTAAATATATTGAAACAAATGACACTGATATGGTTGTTTTCGGGACTTCCCAAGCACTTAAAAAAGTACCAGATGATTGTGTAAAAGTATTATATAAGCCAATAAGTTATCAAAGTGAATGGAAAAATTATCACTATATTAATTCAATCAGCTGTTTGGCTAATGAATGTTCGAATTTTTTAGATCACTATGATTTAGTTCTGAGAACTGACGCCGATACCTTTTTAACACCAGCATGGAACAACTATTATCCAATGTTTTATACCGGTGGCAGGGGTGGCTACGTTAATAATGAGGACACAAAGGACAGGCTCCATAGAATTGCTAACAAACTAGGACTCAAACATAGGGGAGTCCATAACATCGGTTCAACGCATTATGGTTATGGACCATTAGTAAGGGAAGTATGTAAGGAAACTGTAAGGGTTGCCAAACATATTTTGAATAATGAATTTATAGATGGCCCCGGACAGTGGCCAGGTTGGTATTCTGGCGTAACCTCTATGTACAGCTCAGAAATTGCAGTAAACCATTATGTGGAAAAAGTTATTATAGATGGTGAAAAATTAGACTATCCGTCAAGTTCAGGATCTGACGTACTGAAACATCCTCATATTCACTGTTGGCATACAAATGAAAGATTTTCAAAATTCCAATATGAAGCAGGACAATATGACAACATTCTCATGGATGATTTAGATCTTACAATTGTAAAGGATTATTGTCTTTATATAGGATTAAAGGCGAAAAAGGAAATGCCCTGGCTTCTGTGAGTCGAGTGCTAGAAATACTTGTAATGAAAATTAGCTGTTAATAAAAGATAAACGGGCTTGGAAAGACGTCACATAGAGGGATAAAAAAACATAAATTAAAAAAGAAATTAGATAGACTTAAAGGAGGATCCTAATCTATGAGTATGCCATCCATTCCAAAAGAACCTCACCGTCCCAATAAAAAAGAAGTTGTCATTGATTTACTTGAATCCATTGCATTAGAAGAAATTGCATTGTCACACATTATGAATGCCGAGGCAGAAAAAATACAGGCGTTTGTAGGGGAGTGCTTGGATTTCCCTACCTGTCCTTCCAATGAAGAAATAATTTTGTTTAATAAATCTGCGGGGAGATTATTGGAAACAGTCGTTATGAAGGAATGGTTATTATTAAACAAACTACAAGACGTACTTGAATTCGCTAGTAGATTTAAATGTTTCAAAAAACATCATGACCATCATAAACCTTGTTGTTGTCACGATGAATGTAAATGTAAAAATAAACGTTGTTTACAATGTGGTAAGCACGAATGTCATTGTAAACATCATCTAGTCAAGGATGATTATTTCGATTGTGAGGAATAGATTTTAATAAGTAAGGTGATAGGTATGTTAGGCGACACCAATACCTCTATAAATGTATATAACCCGGAATCAAGTATTAAAATGTTAGATTCTATACTTTTGTATCAAACATCTTTATTAAATATGTTGAAGGCAATGAATGAGAATGATTTTTGTGACACGGTAATTATACAAACAATCTATAAAATTCTAAGTGCATCATATGAATATATCCGGTTATTAATACGCAGATTTGAATATTTACAATTAAACGACTATCATTGTTCACTTGAAATTGAAGTTATTAATAAATTCGAGAGTTATTATGAGAGTGTCTATGTTTTCTCTGGCAAGTTACATTCATCTCCTTATTTTCGAAAGGTTATTTCGGAATTAACAAGTATTATTCTTCGTGAACTCAGTGAACTGAAAAAATTTATTAGGTATCATAAAGATGAAAATAACATTAAATTATTGTGGAGATCCGACTTCGTTTAAATAATAAGCGAAGTTTTAATATTGGAAATAAGGGAGTATGAAAAGGGGGAACCACGATGTATCGAAACTTAAGGAAGTGGGAGGAGTGTTCCCCCTCGAATGAAAAAAGGAAACAAAGCTAATGATAAGAAAGAATATAAAGCAACAAGTAATGTGTTTTTACTTGTTTTTTTTTATAACGAGGACTATAGTTATCTAGTGATGACAGATGTCAAGACAGAAGGAGGGTTACATAGTTGGAAAATAAAACAATTTCACAAAAGAAATTACTCGGCATTGCAGGTCTTGGTTGGATGTTTGATGCGATGGATGTCGGGATGCTTTCTTTCATTATTGCAGCTCTAAATGCTGATTGGGGATTAACACCTGAACAAATGGGTTGGATTGGAAGTGTGAACTCAATAGGGATGGCTGTTGGTGCACTCGTATTTGGTATTTGGGCTGATCGAATTGGAAGAAAGAATATTTTTATTATCACACTTCTATTATTCTCATTAGCGAGCGGAGCTTCAGCCTTTACTACCACTTTAGCAGCTTTTCTCGTTTTGCGATTCTTTGTTGGAATGGGGTTGGGAGGGGAATTGCCTGTTGCCTCAACACTTGTATCTGAAAGTGTACCAGCTAAAGATCGTGGTCGTGTCGTTGTTCTGCTTGAAAGCTTTTGGGCATTTGGATGGCTTTTATCTGCACTTATTTCGTATTTTGTTATACCATCCTACGGTTGGAAAATTGCTTTGATTATTAGCGCAATTCCAGCACTTTATGCTCTTTATTTACGACTAAAATTACCGGATTCACCAGCATTCTCAAAAAAGCAGGTAGAAAAAAGAACGGTGCTTCAAAATATCCAAGACGTATGGTCAAAAGATCATTCACGTTCTACCTTCGTATTATGGGTTGTTTGGTTTACGGTTGTATTCTCTTATTACGGTATGTTTTTATGGTTACCAAGTGTGATGGTAATGAAGGGCTTCAGCATGATCAAGAGCTTTGAATATGTGCTAATTATGACGTTAGCCCAATTACCAGGTTACTTTACAGCTGCATGGCTAATTGAAAAACTAGGTCGTAAATTTGTATTAGTTACTTATTTATTAGGTACAGCAGCTTCGGCACTAGTGTTCGGAAATGCTGAAACGACTGCCGTCTTAATGACAGCGGGGATTCTATTATCGTTCTTTAACCTCGGTGCATGGGGAGCATTATATGCATACACTCCAGAACAGTATCCAGCTGTGATTCGTGGGACAGGCTCTGGGATGGCCTCTTCGATCGGTCGTGTGGGTGGAATACTTGGTCCATTATTAGTAGGATCACTAGTTGCTGCAGGCTACTCTATCGGATTTATTTTTACGATATTCTGCATTAGTATCGTAGTGGGCGTGGTAGTATTAGCATTCTTTGGCAGAGAGACAAAACAAATTGAATTAACGTAAATCTTACATAAAACCTGTTTCCAAAGTAAATGGAATCAGGTTTTTCTTTTTGTTTGAAATAGTAGCGGTCTTTAATGGTTACGCTAAAGGGGAGCTTTATTCTAGAGAGGTAGATGAATGTGGAGGTACTAAAGGACATTTTATTGGTTTATGGTAGAATCTTTATTATTATGCCCCTTTTATTAATGGCCACATTGTTTATGGGGAAGAGATCAATCGGAGAACTTCCTGTGTTTGATTTTTTAGTAATCATTACACTTGGAGCTATTGTCGGAGCGGATATTGCCGACCCCACTATAAAGCAAATCCCTACTGCAGCAGCGGTAATTGCACTTGCGATACTGCAAAGGATTGTGACAGCCACAGTGATTAAATATCGGAGAATAGGGAAGGCACTTACTTTTGAACCTACTATTGTAATAAAAAATGGGGAGCTAATTGTAAATAATTTAAAAAAAATCAATTACTCCATCGATAATATTTTGCAGATGCTTAGGGAGAAGGAAGTGTTTGATCTATCCATTGTTCAACTCGGAATCATTGAAGCAAATGGCCGAATTTCATTATTTAAGTATGCTGGTGAGGCGCCAGTTGTCAAAAAGGATCTTGGCCTTACTGAAGTAGACCATCAAATTAGTTTACCTGTTATTATTGAGGGGAAAATTGATACAACGACACTTGAGCATTTAAATAAAGATGAGACATGGCTAAAAGAGGAACTCTCGAAAATGAAGGTAAAATTAAGTGACGTATTTTTCGCATCCATAAATGAGAATCTTATACTACATATATCTCTCCATAATCAGGAAAAGCCAAACTACATAAACCATTAAGAGCATTTTACTTCCCATCACGTAAGCAATATACTATGATCAATACATCACAAACTTTTAGGAGACGATACATGATGTATGAGAAAGGGGAAAGAACGAATGTAGTTCTTTCCCCTTAGGTTTATTGGTTATTTTTGTTTTCGTTTACTTTTTGCGACTGCTGATTTTTTCCTTCTGTATTTTTCTTTGCTGTGTCAGCTTTTCTTTGTTCTTCTTTTACTTTAGCTTCCTGGGCCCTTTTTTGCTCAGCAGCTAGTTGTGCTTGTTCCGTTTGTTTCTTGGCTTCCTCGGCCTTTTTTGCTGCTTGTTCCGCTAATGTTTTTGCTACTTCCGCTTTTGGTGCGCTTGCATTTGTTGTTTTTACTTGTTTTTCGGATGCTTTTGGTTGAGCCGATAGTGTACTCGTAATAACTTCAGCTTCATTTGATTCGGTATCAAGAGGGACCGATATTTCTTCTTCGTCAGTTGAGAGATTTTTGTATGCAATTTTATTCTTGATTTCAGACGAGTGAAGTCCAAGTTCTTTTGCTATCTCTCCAAACCCCTTATCATCACTTGTATAGAGACTACTGATTTCATCTATCGTTTTACCTGAAGCCTCAGATAACAAATACATATGAGCAATTTGTCCAAATCCAAAACCCTGATTTCTCAACTCAGAAACAGATTCTTCATCTATATTTCTGACTGCTGCTGGCAATTGTTTAATACTAACTTGTTGACTTTCAATTTCTTCTAATACCTCTTCAGTTAAAACTTTTTGTATATCCTCATTAATGAAAGTGACTTCTTCGGTTGACGTTTCTAACTCTGATAATGTTTCCTCATTAATTTTATCATTGAAAAGTAATTTTGCTATTTGTTCTTCAGCTAAAGCTAATTTTTCTACGTAATTTTTCATAAGAATATCAATGAATTCATGTTTATCCTCTTCTGTCATAGCTTGTGCTTCAGCCAGTCTTTCCTTTGCTAGTTCCAGAAGGATTTCCGTTTCTTTTTTGGAATTGGTAGTAAGATAAAGCTGGAAGTCTTCTAGTAGTTGATCTACTGAGTATAGAAGCTGGTCAGGTGTTACTCCTGGACTCGAAGAATTCAATTCTGATGCGGAGACAGTTGAGCCGAAGGCAAAGACACCTGAAACAACAAAAGGTAAAATTAATTTTTTCATTTAATAACTCTCCTCAACAAGTATTGAACCAAAACCCGGCAGAGAAGGTGAATGATACACATGAACAAATGAGTCTTTTATCATGGTTAACAATCTTCGGTAACTGGCGAGCATAGTCTATGGACCTTAGCTCCTATAGCTTTGCGCCCTTATATTTCTATAAGTTTGCCTTTTTCGGATTTGATTCTTAATCCAATAGTACCATTCATTTTATTTCTTGATAATAGGAATATAGTATTATAACGTTTGAAAACTCATAGAAAATTCAGGAATCATGATGTGGAAAATTGCTTGTTGTGAGAAAATAGAAAAATATGACAAAGTGAGGAGGCGAGGATAAGAATGAATCGAGTTATGGTGATTGGGGTATCGGCTGGTGTTGGGAAATCGACGTTTACTAGGAAGCTTGGACAGATGTTACATATCCCCGTGTATCATCTAGATGCCTACTTCTGGAAACCAGGTTGGATCGAGGCATCAAATGAAGAATTCTCTGAGGCTCAAAGAACGCTTGTGGAGAAAGAAAAGTGGATCATTGAAGGGAATTACTCAAAAACAATTCATATCAGAGAATCAAGCTGCGATACAGTTATTTATTTAGAACTTCCCTTACGTACTTGTCTTTACCGTGTAGTGAAGCGATTTTTTACGAACATCGGTAACACGAGACCTGATATGACGATCGGTTGTACAGAGAAACTAGATTGGAAATTTATCAAATTTATTATTTCCACCTATTTTGCGAGGAAGGAAAAGATGAAAGATAAACTGAAACAGTACGAGTCAATGGGGAAAAAAGTAATTGTTTTAAAAAATAAGGAAGAAATTCGCTCCTATTTTCAATTAGCTGAAACAAATCAGGGTGATTCACTATCTAATGACCAAATATGAAACAAATAGAGGGGACATGCATAGAATGTAGTAATATTTAGATTTTATTAATAAAGGGGACAAAAGGGGTTAGATGGTATATTTAAACGGGAAATTTCCGGCACCTAACGGTTTTTATAAGACAACTAAGGAATGGTATCAGGCATATACTGAAATATTCGGAACAGTGAACACTTTTTATAAAGAATTAGAATATGAAGTTGAATTATTTGATGAGTTGGTATTTGAGCCCAATCCAACTATTAGACCAGTTTGGTCAGGTGGGGCTTCTGTGTCGTTAATGCCAAATGGTCGTGTTTATGGAGAAAATGGAATTGTTATAACACCTGACAATAAATTATTATGGGATGTTTCATTTGAGTGGTTTACAGAACCTAATGAACATTCAATTTTTTTTGAAGATGGATTACCTATCCCAATTAAGGTAGATGAAACCTGTGCTGTTTTAACACATCTTGATAGTTTTAACTATTTCCATTGGATGTTTGAGGTATTACCTAGAATTCAATTAATTCAAAGATCAGGGATAAGTATAGATAAATATATTTTAAATTATACTCTTCTACCATTTCAGATAGAAACACTGAAACTATTAAATATACCTAAGAACAAAATTATCCAAGTAAAGAAAGATACTCACATTCTAGCTAGTAGATTAGTTGTACCTTCGATACCGGATTACGCAAGTAGTTGGTCTTGCGGATATTTAAGGAATAAACTTTTAAACGTTTTAGATCAAAAAAAGAATGAGGAATATGAAAGAATCTATATAAGTAGAATGGGACGAAGAATTATCGTAAATGAAGATGATTTAATGAAAGTTTTAGAAAAACATAATTTCAAAAAAATATTACTAGATGATTTGTCTGTTCAGGATCAAATACGACTGTTTTCGTCAGCGAAAATTATTATTGGTGCTCACGGTGCTGGTCTAACTAACCTTGCGTTTTGTGAACACGGAACTAAGGTAATTGAAATATTTCCAGGTGAATATTTAAATCCACTATATTGGCTCATAAGTAATTTTGTCAAAGCTGATTATTATTATATTATTGGGGATAGACAAAAAATAGCGGCTCCTAGATTTGATAATATAGTTTTAGATATTAAGCAGTTTTCAGATAAAATAGAACAAATTATAAAGTAAGGCTCCTTTCAAAGGAAGGAGCCTTACTTTATAGGAATTAATTGTTTAAGATGCTTCCATCCGTTTTCATACTCGATAAATTCAGGTTCAAATTTATTTCCCCAGCGATTTAAGTTATCTCGAACAATCCATTCATATACCTCACCGTACACAGATAAATTATTTGTTTGGTTGTGTTGATGCCTTCTATGATTCAATAAAGTGTCATTAACCCAACCAATTTGGTAATTATTTTCTAGCAGACGAGAGAGAATTCGAATATCTTCCGCATGACGACCGTCCCAAGGATCATCTACTGGCCATCCTCCAACACTTTTTAGTGCAGTAGTTCGATAAAATCTAGGCCAAACTGATTGGTTGGATAAAAGAAAATCATATTGATTCGAAAAGCCTCTGCCTTTGACAATTCTAGTTTTAACATGGTTTCTCCTTTGTGTCACAATGTTAATATTACCTCCCAAGACAGCTACTTTACTTGAGTTGTTTTCCATCTCATCAACTAAAACTTCAAGAGTATTTTGGGGAAACCAATCATCTGCGTCTAACGTAATAATATAAGGTGTATTTACGAAGCTTAGACCAATATTTAGTGATTTGGATTGGCCGATATTTTTTTGATTATGTAAAAGGTTTATTTTCTCGTTAGCTAAATAAGATTCAATGATTGATACGCTGTTATCAGTAGATGCATCATTGATTAAAAGTAGGTTCCATTTATCGGAAGTTTGTGAAAAGATGGATTCTATTGCATCTTTTAAGTAATTTCCGGGGTTGAAAAACGGAATCATCACCGTAACTTGGCTCAAATCTTTCACCTTCTTTTAGGTGTCAGGCGGGATATGCCTGACACCTTAATCTTTAAACAAGTTTTTATAGTAACTAGAAGTTATTTCTAATCCTTCTTTTAAATTAGTCAGGGGAGACCAGGATAACAATGAAATGGCTTTTTCATTATCTAGTTGGCTATAAAGAATATCTCCCGATCGTGTAGGAGTATATATAGGGTCGATATCCAGGGGTATGATTTCTGTAATGTATTTATATAGGGTATTGATACTTGTTTTGCTATTACAACTGATGTTAATTATTTCATTATTTGCACGTGTGAGTGCCATCACATTCGCTTTTGCCACATCTTTTACAAAAATAAAGTCTCTCGTTTGATTTCCGTTTCCATAAATAGTAGCTCTTTGATGTTGAAAAAGTTTAGAGTAAAAAATCGATATGACGCCCCCTTCTCCCTTAGGAGTTTGCCTAGGACCATATACATTTGCATATCGTAAGATTGTATAGGATAAGTCATTATGTTCTGAGAATTGTTTTATATATAACTCTGGAGTGTACTTGGAAATGCCATAATATGATAAAGGTTTTATTGGGAAATCTTCGTGAATGCTACAATCTCCAGTTTCCCCATAGACTGCACAAGACGAAGCATAAATGAATTTTTTAACTCCCAATAGTTTACAACATTGTAATAGCTTAATAGTAGTTAGTATATTGTTGGTAGCATCCATTAATGGATTCTCCATTGATGTTGCTACATCTACATTCGCTGCAAGGTGGATCACAAAATCGGGTTGTTCACATTGGAAAATATCTATTAAATTTGTAGATAATAAGTCAATTTCATATAGTTTAATGTTTTTTGAAAGCCACGTTTTATTTCCAGTACTTAAATTGTCAATAACAATGACTTCAAAGTTCTTTTCAATTAATTCCTCAACGGTATGTGACCCAATAAATCCACAACCACCAGTTACAAGAACTTTCATACGGAATCACTTATTCCCAATACAGTTTGATAATATGAAATCGTTTGTTTAAGTCCATTTTCTAAAGAAACTTTTGGATTGAAACCAAGTGTAATAGCTGCTTTGCTTATATCGGGTAACCGATCCGGTGTATCTTCATATCCTAATCCATATGCACTCTCGTACGGGATATGAACAATATCGGAGTTTGAATTTGTTAAGTCCTTAATCATATGGGCTAATGAATTTATCGTAATTTGTTCAGTCGTTCCGATATTAAAGGCTTCGTTATTTGCTTTAGGGTACATACATTCAACAGTACCATCGATCATATCACTAATAAAGGTGAAGCATCGTGTTTGATTACCGTCACCAAATACAGTAATGGGTTGGTTTTTAAGTGCAGCTACAATGAATTTAGGGATTACGCCTCCATATTGAGAAGAGGTTTGTCTTGGGCCATATGCGTTAAAGTATCTTACGATCGATATAGGCAACCCTTTCTTTCCATAAGCAAAACACATATGTTCGTCTAGTGATTTCGCAGTAGCATAACACCATCTACTTGTTTGTGCTGAACCAAGTATTCGGTCAGAATCTTCGGTAAAGGGTAAATTTGGATTTTTTCCATATATTTCTGAAGTAGAAGCAAATACGACTTTTACATTATTTTCATAGGCTAGTTCAAGTACATTACGGGTTCCATCGATATTTCCATGAATAATTTTTAAAGGATCTTCAACAGTGTTTTTTACACCGAGAGTTGCAGCAAGGTGAAAGACTAAATCACAATCTTTCAGTGTCTTCTCTAATAGGGGGCGATCCATTACGGAACCTTCGATAAATTGAATCTTTGAAGGTGGAAGGGTTGCAAGGAATGACTTTCTCCCATTTGATAAGTTATCAATCACTGTAAGATGATGCCCCATATTTGTTAACCTTTCGCAAAGGTGAGAACCTATAAAACCAGCTCCACCAGTAACTAATATTCTCATGGACGACCACCACCAAGTCTAATAATTGTTGCATTTCCCTTTCGATCCTTGACAATATTTCTTGTGTCAAATACTAAGGAAGAGTGTTCAAGAATAGTATCTAATGGTATTGTTGAGTGGTCTGTTAGGATAACGACACAATCCACTTGTCCAAGTGTTTCTTGTGTTAAAGGTGTGCTATTGTAAATTTTACTATCAATTTTTATTGTAGGAACATAAGGGTCGTGATAAAGAACACTTAGGTTTATATCGAGAAGGCACTTGAAAAGTTCAACTGATTGTGAATCGCGAATATCACTGATATCTTTTTTATAAGTCATCCCATAAAGTAAAATAGAAGATTCATTCATTGGTTTTTGAAGGATCTCTTTTATTTTTGCTATTATATGTTGCAGAATTGTTTTGTTAATCGTACTTGCAGCAGTTATAAATAAACTGGACATTTCATAATTAGAGATTTTCCATTGAAGGTAAAATGGATCAACAGGAATACAATGACCACCGATTCCAGGACCAGGATAAAAGGCCGTAAATCCATATGGCTTCGTTCTTGCTGCATCAATTACCTCCCAAACATCTACTCCGAGATTATCGCAGATTGTTGCAAATTCATTGATAAAAGAGATATTGATAAATCGATAGGTGTTCTCTAATAGTTTTGTTATTTCTGCTGTTTCTGTAGATGAAACAGGTACTACATTTCTATAAATCATTTTATAAAGGTTTAACATTCTTTCTAAGCAACCACTTGTAATACCGCTTACTATCTTAGGAACCTCATCGATTGGCAAGGTTTTGTTACCTGGATCAATACGTTCTGGCGAGTAGCCTAAATAAATATTTTCACCTATTTTTTTACCGTTTTTCTCAAGTATAGGTAATATTACTTCGCGAGTTGTCCCAGGGTAAGTAGAACTTTCTAAAACGACAAGTTGATCTTCTTGTAAATAAGGAGTTATAGAGTTAGCTGCGGCAGTTACATAACTTAAATCAGGGGTTTGATGGGTAGTAAGAGGTGTAGGAACACAGATAATGACTGCATTTGAAGTGGTAATATTGCTATAATCGCTTGATACATAAAATTTATTACTTTTTAATGCATCCTGAAGCTGAGAACTAGATATATCAGGTATATAGCTCTCGCCATTTGATAATTGGGATATTTTTCTTTTATCTACATCGATTCCAATTACATTCAGGTTTTTTTCTACTAATTTTATTGCTAATGGGAGGCCGACAAAACCAAGTCCGATAATAGTAACAGTAGGTTGATTAACTTCAAAATCCTGCAAACATACACAGTCCTTTCTATTCTTATAATCATACGATGTATCATATGTTGAAGTTGAGCTACTGCTTTAGGCACATACCTTATCTTCTTTGAATATTGCTTGAAAATAAAGTTGAATATCATTTAGAGTTTTGGTTATGATTTACATATCCATTAACTTCTTAAGTCCAATTTCTTCATCAAGCCAATATTCACCTTCAATTTCACCTGTTATTAATGATTCCATTCCTTGACCAAGGTCAAATGCAACCTTTCCTCTTTCATTAGCTATATATGAACCTAGAATTATTGCATTCGTACCTGCTGCAAGCAGACAAAGATCAAAATCATAGGAATCTATTTCGTTTTTTACTCCGGGTATATCAGTAAACTGTTTAATTTTTATGGCTCCTACAACATCAAAACCTAACTTTTTCATTAAATTTTTTTCAAGTGAACTTTTGACCTGGTCAGCGTAATTACAGATGATTAAGATTTTCTTTCCTGCAAGCATTTGGTGGAATTTGCTCTGTTGGGAGAACATGATAACACGTCTAATATATGCCTCAAAAACATAGTCAGGAGAAATCTTATAATAATCAAAAACCCTTTTTGTTAGGTTTCCGGCTGTAGGAATATTTAAGTTTAAACCAATAATGTTAGTCTTTTTAACGGCTTCAACAGCCAAATCACGTGCTTGTATATTTGGAAAAATTAGTCCTCGGTGAAAATGTCCTCTGTCTAAGTTGCAATTTGAATTGGCTACAATTGTTTCTGGATCATTCATGATTTCTTCTTCAGATAAAATCGCATATTGTGCCATGACAAATGATTCTGTATAACCTACAGATACAATTGATAGTGGCTGTTTCCTGTTTAAGGCATCGATGATTTTATCCATAAGTTCACTACTTGTTAGTTGAATAGAATGGCCCATTTTTACCTCCCTTTCACAAAATTGTTTGAATCAACCTAAAAAATATGTTCTGTATGTTTTGTAATTTATTAGAGTTTCAATGGTTGGTAAAGTGTCTTTATTCAATCATGTTATCCCGATTTTCCTCAACTAGTTTATCAAAATCAAAAGCTTCTCCGTCAATTATGACATCTAATGCATGACCAAAATCAATAACGACATTATTTGTAGCTTTGGCAAGCTGTTCAGTTAAGATCGTTGCTGGCACTCCAGCAGCTAGAATAGCTATATCCCATTCAGCTTTTTTACTGACTAGTATGTTTTGGAGTGTATTTATCTGATTGATTCCTTCTAGTTGTTTCGTACCTACAATGTTTACACCCATTTTTTCAAATAATGGTTTTGCTTCAAGCGACCTGCGCCCAACTAAAATAACTTTTAATGGACGTAATATGTTCCAAAAATCCATATCCTTTGACATAGGATGTGTGATAAAGGGGGAACAGACGTACTTTGGTTCGTAATCTATCGATGTTAAAAGTCTAATTGTTTCTCTGTGAAAGAAGTCATGTTCTTCTTTTGAAAGAAGTCCAACAACTTGCGTAGATAGTAGAGCCCTAATCACTAATTCTTTAATCTTTTCTGGTTCAGCAGTTGCACCATTGTATTGTGCGCAATAATCTAGTCCTTCTTGGTAAGCAGTTGAGGTTGGCCATAATGAATAATAAATTTCAGCATGACCAAATCGTGCTAACGAAAAAGGATTCTTATTATTGATAGCGTCTTTCATCATCTGTAATACATCTTGTAAACTCAAAAAACGTTGTTCAAACTCAAATTTATTTGATTCCATATAATCACTCCAACGTGTAGCTATTTATCTATAAGTGGATTTATAGTAGCAGAATCAGGAATTTGGTAATTTCTAGGCATGTTTAGTGAATATTTTTTTAATATTCCAAGGTTATCTTTCGCTAGTGGAATTTGTTCTATGGATTTATGAGAGTTATGGAAGGTACTTACTTTGTTATAAACCTCAAGAGTTGAATCGATCATTTTCATATGATGCCAAGCAGTTAAGCCGTAAGTTTTTGCATTTTTAGCTAAATAATTTCGTAATTTATCATCTGAAAGGATTTTTTCTAAGCGATTGCATAGTTCTTCACTGTTATCTCGAGGGTAAAGCAAACCTGTTTCTCCGTGGTCTATCATTTCAGGAATCCCACCAGCATCTGAAGCAACGATTGGTTTCCCAGCTATCTGTGCTTCAATAATTACAAATGGTAAATTTTCAAGCAAACTAGGGAGTACAAAAACATCTACTTTCGTTAATAACGCAGGAACATCGTCTCTTTTTCCTAAAAAGATCACATTATTTTCTAGGTTTTTTCTTTTAACTTCAGTCTTAAGAAAATCCCCAAAGTCATCCCATTTATACGAGTCCCCAATAAATAAACAAATCCAGTCGTTGCGAATTTTCTTTAGTTTTGCCAATGCCTGCAGTAATGAATATTGTCCCTTTTCAAAAATAAGCCTTGCTGAGCATGCGATTATTTTTTTTCCTTTTGGAACTTTGATGTCTGTAAGTGTTGTTTGCTGGCTTTGAAACTCTAAAATATCGATGCCATAAGGAATAACCGTCATTTCTGATTGTATTGAGAAATGTTTCATCTGATCCTTCAACCAGTGTGAGGGGAGAATGGAATGATCGGATGAATTTGGACCAAGAGATTCTAATTGTGAGATATACTTCCATCGTTGACTATTCGTAATTTGAGGATTTTTTTTCATTTCAGCTAGAAAGATTTCTTGAATCAGTGATGAATGAATGGTGCAAACCAATGGTGTATTAATAGCTTTAACATGGGATAAGGCATGAGCTGTCACAACATCTTGTGCGTGAATAAGATCATATGAACTTATACCGAGGTGAAAAGCAGCTATCTCTAGACAATGACGCTTACTTTCTTTCCTAATAATCCAATCATCTATCTCGAATGTATTTTTTTCAAAATATTCTTTTAGTTTCAGATATATTGTTCTTTCTAAAGGATTTTTATTGAAGAATGTTCCTTTTTTTAGAAGATAGTAACAGGTATCATCAGGATGGAGAGCTAAAATATCAACATGATGACCTTGACCTTCTAAGCCTTTGGCAAGTTGCTTAACATAGGTCCATACTCCTCCTGTTAATGGTAAATATGATCCGTATGCCAATAATATTTTCATATGTCAGTACCTTTCTTTTTGCTATTTTCTTGGGCTGTTTACGTAATATATTGTCTCTAAGAAGTTAGATCGATATTGAATATCAGGAACCCTTAGATATAAGGAATATCTTACAACTTTTCAAGGATAGTCTTTTTATTCTATGTAGTTTGAAAGTGGGGGGAACTAACATTCTTTCGATTTTAAGACTTTTTGTTCCTATCGTACTTTTTAACACTCACAAGTTGATCTTGATTTCAATAAAATATGAGTAACTACATTAGGAGGGGTTTTGATGACCGTTAGTCAAGCCACTATTTTAATTCCTTTTTATAATCGTCAGGATTATTTAAGGGAAACATTAGAAACGGTATTTGCTCAAACGTATAAAGATTGGAAATTAATTTTGATTGATGATGGTTCAACAGATAGGAGTATAGAAACGATTAATGATCTTTTAAGTGATCCGAGAATTCAGAATATAAAAAATCATAAAAACTTGGGTAAATCAAAAAGCCTAAATAGAGCATTATCGCTTGTTGATACACCATATATACTAGAATTAGACAGTGATGATTGGTTATTTCCTAACACACTACAGGTATTAATAGAAGAGTTTGAAAATCAGCCTAATGATGTGGCAATTGTAAGTGGGAATTTACAGATGGTCGTGGAAGATAGACAGGGGCGAATTAAAAGGATTATTGAACGGAAAGGAAAAGCCTTTTCTGATAAAATTGAATTCCTTTTTGCTAATCAGGTCGTATGGCCGCGATTTTGTCGTACAAATGCGTTAAAGGAAATAGGTGGTTGGCCAATTGATGATCCATATGAAGGTTGCCATGGAATTGATGATTTACGTTTATTGTTAAGATTGATTGATAGGTACCGATTTCACTGGATTGATCAATGTCTTTACAAATGTCGGGAGCACGAAAACAATTTGTCAAATAAACAACGGAAAAGAACTGCAGAAATTCGTGAATGGGCAATTAGGGATGCTCTGGATAGGTGGGGATATGAACTCGAGCCTGTCTTTTATTATGATGAAGATGGATGGAATTATCTTGTTGATCTTATGTAAAAATGGATGTTATAAGAATGGCTATTCATTTCATGGAGGTGTTTCCGATGTTACCAGAAGTCACGGTATTAGTACCATTCTATAATCGTGAACAGTATCTATGTTATGCATTAGAAAGTGTTTGTAAGCAAACTTATCATAATTGGAAAATGATTTTAATCGATGATGGTTCAACGGATCAATCTGTTCAAAGCGTCGCTCCTTTTTTGAATGATTCCAGAATATCTCTTATCAAATCTCATAAAAACGAAGGTCAATCAAAAAGTTTAAATAAGGGGTTGGATTTAGTCGATACACCTTTTGTTATGACATTAGATAGTGATGATTGGCTTCATCGGGACGCATTAAACATTCTTGTGAATGAGGCTAGGAGTCTACCAGATACTTACGCAGTTGTACATGGAAATATTACGGCAGTTTTTCAAGATAAAAAAGGTACTATTTTAAGGGCGGTTATAAAAAAGGGTCAACAAATTAAAGACCGATATCATTTTGTACTTGGATATCCCAATACATTTATTTGTCCACGATTTTATCGAACCTCTGCTGTAAGAGATGTAGGAGGATGGCCGACGGATGATCCTTATGGGGGAAGATATATAGAGGATTTACCAGTGATGTTACTTCTTGTAGAAAAATATCAATTTCATTATATTGATAGAACATTGTATTATTATCGGCAGCATACGGAAATGTCCACCACAAATATTGAAATTGTTGCAGATAAAATGAAATGGGTAATTAGACAGGCTTTAAAACGATGGGGAGATAGGTATGAACCTATTTTTAAAACCATTGATGATGGTTGGGTTGTTGTAGAGCGATTAATAGAAAAAGACGGTGAAAAATAAAGTGGTTTCAATTATTACTTGTACAGTAAGAGATGAATGTATGGACAATGTATTTGAAAATTATCAAAAACAAGATTACAAGGAAAAAGAATTAATAATCATATTAAACAATGATAGTATGGATGTTGATAAATGGAAAAGACGAGCGGTTTTAGACAGAAACATTATTATTGTTCAGTTACCTCAATATACTAGTCTAGGAGATTGTTTGAACTATGGTGTTGAACGTTCAAAGTATAAAACGATAGCCAAATTCGATGATGATGATTTTTATGGTCCATTTTATATGAATGAGGCTATGAATATGATCAAAAACACTAAAGCTATGGTAGTAGGTAAATCCACGTTCTATATTTATTTTCAGCGAGAAAAGAGCTTATACTTATATAATTGTAATAACGAACAACGTTTTATCTATCCACATAAACATTACTACACAAAGGATTTCTTAGCCGGAGCATCACTCGTAATTAACAAAGATGTTTTCAAATATGTTACATTTCCTAGCCTGAATCTAGGAGAAGATTCCAACTTCCAGCAAGAATGTTTAAAAAATGATATTTCTATGTATTCTACATCGAGACATCATTTTGGATACATTCGCTACCCATATTCTCATTATCATAGTTCAGACGTTAAAGATTATTTGCTAAAAAAAAGAGGTCGACTGGTTTCAAAAGGAAGTGAATTTAAAAATTTACTCACTCAAATCAGCCCTTCATAATTAAAAATGTTAGGCCCACTTACCATGAGCCTAACATTTGTTTTATTTATCAGTTAGCAATTCAACTGTGAAGCTTTCAATGTCTTTACAACGAATTACAGTTAGTCTTTCATTAACTTTTGGAGATAGCATACCAGGCTCAATAATTTTTACGCAGCAATCTTTTACTTCTTTTAATACTCCTTCGATAAAATCCCCTGATTTTGTCTTTATTGAAACCTCTTGGCCTTCAAATTTCTGTAAAAGTTTACATAAGCAGTCATTTTTACAGTCGCATTCATGTTTTTCTTTACATTTATCTTTATCTTTATGTTTATGACTATGGTCTTTTATATCCACTTCAACTTCAACCTCGATTTCTAATTTACAAGGTTTATCTTTATCATCTTCTGGACATTTTTTCATATCAAAATCAACATCAACTTTATAAGGTTTTTTCTTTTTAAAACCCATATTTTTCACCTTCCTCACTATTATATTTGTACTATATTCATACAAAATCAAAAATGTCAGGGCTACTCCCCAGAAATTGGGTTAATATAGAGGATTATCGAATGATTATCCATTTTACGGTATGAAAATGATTTGATTAAACGGACTTTTGAACACAAAAAAAGAGTACATGCATATACGCATATGTACTCTTTTTGGCTATTTTTCCTGTTCTTCAACAAGATATTTAAGCATTGAAAGCTTATTATCCCAGAATTGATCGAAATAGCTTAACCAGTCTTTGATTTCTGTAAAGGTTTCTGGATGAAGCTTGTAAATTTTTTCTCGTCCTGTCTTGGTCATACCGACAAGATTGGATTCAGATAATATTCGGAGATGTTTAGATACCGCTGTTCGAGTGATCGGAAATTGATCGCTGATTGCAGTTACTGATAAATCTTGCTTGGCGAGAAGCATTAAGATTTTTCTTCTTGTTGGGTCAGCAATTGCCTGAAACACATCGTGTTTTTGGACAGCGGACATTATGCCTCAACAACCCCGCGTAGCTTCACATCAACAAGAGGCCCCCATCCGCCATTCATGCGATCGCGAATAACTTGATGCGTTTCATTAGCCAATGGAATAACTTCCTCTGTGTCTCCCCAGCCAGAATGAACAAGGGTAAACTCTGTCTTCTCTTCCAACTCTTTTAACTCAAACGTTACCACCCATCCATCTGTTCCCCAAGAAAATACGAGACGGTGTGGCGGTTCTACCTCTAACACTTTGCATGGACTCGGACCGAACGGAGACTGAATGGTAAACTCACTACCAACTTCTTGTTGAAAGTCATTTGGCATAAACCAAGAAGAAATTCCCTCTGCAGTTGCTACTGCATTCCATACTTTTTGAATTGGTGCTTGAAACACTGTTGTTTTTCGGATATCTTGAACCTTCATTTTTCCCCATCCTTTTAAAATAATATGTAACCAAAAGGTTTCCTGTTGTGATTATACGAAACCTTTTGGTTGCGTGTCAACTATCTTCTATTAAGTACCCTTATTATTTCCAAATCGTTTAAAATAAAGAAAGAGTTAAGTAATTCTTAAGATTTTTAATGGCAGAATGTTAAGATTTAGCGTTTACTATAAAAAGAGAAGAAAGCTGCTAGAAAGTAGGGGGAGAATGAATTCATACAAATGTTAGTCACGATTTGAGAATTCCTTTAACCTCTATCATTAATTACAAAGAAACACGTCACAAATTCACCTACATCAGTGCTAGCTCATGTGGATGTTCAAAAGCTGTGGAGAGTGTTTGACAACCTGATCGGAAATATTCTCAAATATTCCATAGAGCAATCACGTGCATATATATCCGTGGATACCAAGGGGTATGAAGCCATCATTACATTTAAAAATGTATCTAAATATGAACTGAGTGATAATAGTGAAGAACTTTTTGAGCGTTTTAAGCGAGGTGATACGTCACGTCATACAGAAGGAACTGGCCTTGGATTAGCGATCGCCCAATCAATTGTTGATCTTCATGGAGGAAGGCTTTCGATTGACGTGGACGGAGACTTATTTAAAGTAACTATTTCTCTGCCTAAAGAATAAATGTCTTTATGATCAAGAACAGGCAATTTATTTGAGTGCTCAATTAAGCGTGGGTGAACTTCTTTTTAAGAAGTTCTTTTTTAAAAAATAAATAGTTGCATTTTGCAAATAATGTGATATAAATAAAGAGAGGTGAAAATATTGGAAAACTTACGTGATTTATTCCAGGTGTTAACGAGACGATTTGGTATGTTAAATAAAAACTGTTGCTTAGTAGGAGGAATGGAAATTTCCCTCGTCCAGAGTCATATCATCCACGAAATTGACAAGAAAAACAATCCGAGTGTTCAGCAAGTAGCTGACTCACTAGGGATTGATGTGACAACATTTAGTCGACAGATACAGACCTTAACAAAGATGGGTTTAGTAAAAAAACAACAGTTGCCTGAAGACAAAAGAGTATATGTGTTATCCCTAACAACAGAAGGGAAATTTGTTTCTACCTCAATTGATACGGAAATGAACCAATACTTGCAAGAAATATTTTCTCATATGAATGAATTTGAAAAAGACACAGTGATTCGATCCATTAAATTATTAAATGAGGCCATGTCTAAATCCTCGGTATGTTGTAAGCCGTACATATAAGCAGGTAATCTATCTTGCTTATATTTTTTAATAAAATATACTTGCATTTTACAAATAAAATGAGGTGGGGAATTGTGGAAGAATTAGTAAAGAGTTTTTTTAGTATTGCACTAGAATTAACTGTCTTATTTGTAGGGATTTCTTTTTTAATTAACGTCCTACAAGGCTATATCCCTTATGAAAAAATGGAGAAAATGATGGAGCGCAGCCACCCGCTAGTTAGTGCATTGATTGCCCTTGTGTTTGCCTTCGTCACTCCTTTTTGCTCTTGCTCGACCATTCCGGTTGTGGTGAATTTATTAAATAAAAAGGTGCGCTTTGGTACGGTCATGATCTTTTTATTTGCATCTCCCGTATTAGATCCAACAATTTTGACGTTAATGACAGCTACACTCGGTTGGAAGGTAGCCATTGTTTACACATTGTTAACAAGCATTTTATCAGTAGCGATTGGCTTCAGCCTAGAAAAACTTGGTTTTGAGAATCAGGTGAAAAATGTCATTATGACTGGATTTAAAGATCCGAATAAAAAACTAGACTGGAAAGGAGCGCTATTAGAAACCCTTCAGCTCATGAAGACGGTTTATCCATTCTTGCTAATTGGTGCTGCTATTGGGGCAGTTATTCACGGGCTTGTACCGACTGAATGGATCACCGCTTACATGGGGGCTGACGACTGGTGGTTAGTACCGATCGCTGCGATCATTGGAATTCCCTTATATATCCGACTTTCTACTATGATTCCTATTTCACAAGTCATGATATTGAAGGGGATGGCACTCGGCCCTGTCATGGCATTAATGATTAGCTCAGCTGGTGCAAGCTTGCCAGAATTGACCCTACTGAATAGTATTTTTCGAAAAAAGCTTGTTGTGGCGTTTATCGCATCTGTAATGTTGATGTCCACTTTATCGGGTTTTTTATTTTATTTAATATAGGAGGAATGTAAAGATGAACTTATTAAAAAGCTTATTTGGAAAAAAGGATCAAACTTGCTGTGAGGTAAAAATTGTTGAAAAAGTTGAAGTTGAGTCATGTTGTAAAGAAGAAGAGGAAAAAAGAGAAGAGAAAAAATAGGAACTTTCTGCCTCCTGGATTATATTAGGTTTTTTATTAAATTAAGCACTTGAATGTGTTTGCATTAGTGGGAGAGTAAAATTAAAAGTCAGCTCCTTTCAAGTGGATGAATAGGAGCTGACTTTATTACGATCGAAAGGATGGTTTTGATAGTGAGCAAGTAGGATAAGTAATATCAGGTACATAGTACGACAGCTTTTTTAAGAAATAACACACTTCAGGAAAGTGATGTTCAAGAAAACGTAATGTGGACTGATTTAATACTTCCTCATCTTTGTATAACTGGACCATTTTTTCTACTAAACTGGTGAATCCGATAACGGCGATCACAACATCTCTTGCAAATTGGAGTTGTATCGGAAAGCCTTCTGGCGTAAATCGTAAATACCCTTTAATAGCCTCGTTTTTCACAATGAACGACTGGAATATTTGCATGTATTCTCTTGTTTGTGTAACTAGTGCCAGTTCAACCCCATCAAGTGCTCGAGCTAGTAAAGCTGCATGCCCCGCTTGGTCTTCAAGCCATAAATCCATTAAGTCGACAAGTGGTAAGATGGGAGGGGTTTGCCCGTTTACATAAAACCTTAGCATTCGTAAGTATTCTTGGTTTTCCCCTAGTGTTCCATTTAAATAGGTTGGAGTTAAATTCAAGTTCACTTTATTTTCAATGCGTAGGCGCTGAAGATGACCCTCAAAATGAAAATATCCATTGGCAATCGGATAGATTTCTCTGACGAATGTGATCATTTCAGAGGATGAAACAGATGCTGCCGTTGGGAGGCTCGATAGTTTCGAAAGCAAGCCGCGAAATAATTGGATATATTGCTTTGCCGTGTTTACGTACTCGACTTCACTGGGGGATAAGAAATCGTGAATAAAGTGGGCGTGATCTTCTAATACTTCAAGCCAAAAAGCGTGTTCTTCAAAAACCGAAATGGGTTCATAGCTCATGTTCATACCCCCTAACAAAATTAAACTCAGGTATTACAGTTTATGAGTAATGAGAATGGGTAAGAACGATTAATTCCCAAATGAAATAACCCGGGAAAGCACCCGGGTTGGACCTACCTATTTCGTGTTACATATTTTTCGTATATGACTTGAAAACCGTACATCGCCATTGTTTTAAGTAAGAAAATAATGGAAAGTTGAAGTCTATTTAACCGTACAAGAGTCACATATCCCATTTTTCGAAACCCTCGCATCATTCCATAGGTAAATAGTGAATCAACAATGATATTTACAATAAAATATAATTTAAATTTTCCGAAAGTGTATTTTAATATCCAAATGGAACCAACGAAAAATGGTCCAAGAATGAGTGGAAATTCATTAAGTACATTTGGTTTGATATTAGATGGAAACCACCACCATTTTCTTCTCTCTGCAATCATTCCTTCGATTATGAGATATAGTGAGATAAAACTGGCACCCGGAAGAAATCTTTTTACTGTCTTTCCACCAATTAAAGGGAGTGACAACCAAGGGAGTATAAAAAGAAGAGCTATATACAAATTAAATTTCTTCAACGCCATCAGCATCCTTCTTCACTTATAATAATTTAGTGTGGCACAAGAAATGGTAACATATGTGTTTCATTTAGAAAAAATATGAAAAATAATATACAAAAAATGGTATAGTGAAACAAGAAACACTGATTTATCAAGGGAGATTCGTGATATGAAAAAAATATATTTAACACGGCATGGAGAAACAGAATGGAACAAAGCAGGCCGATTACAAGGATGGTGTGACTCTAAGTTAACCGAAAAAGGAGAAAGTGACGCGACCTTATTAGGTCAAAGAATGGACCTTTCACAGATTGATGCGATCTATACGAGTCCGCTTCCGCGAGCTAAGCAAACGACGAATTTAATTAAGCAGGAGACAAATATTCATGTTTATGAAGTGGACGATTTAAAAGAGATTTTTTTAGGTGACTGGGAAGGAAAAACAAAGGAAGAAATTGAAGTGAATCATCAAAAAGAGTTTTCAAATTTCTGGAATGCACCACATCTATATGACCACTCCTTACATAATGCAGAAAGCCTAGAAGCGTTTAAAAAACGTGTTCAAAAAGTTGTTAAGTCTATAGTTGATGAGCCGACTCATCAGTCTGTTCTGATCGTAGCACATGCTGTGGTGTTAAAAGCAGCTATTTCCTTTTTTCTAAGTTCCTCGCCTGAAAGGTTTTGGGATCCTCCTTTTATCCACGGTGGAAGTCTAACTATAGTAAATTGGGATGGTGAACAGTTCCACGTTGAGCTAGTGGGGGATACATCTCATTTAAAGGAGGAACAGCAGGTATGATTAAAGGAAATTCCATATTTATAAGACCGATTGTGCTTGATGATGCGGAGGAATGTCTAGACTTTCAGGTGCGCAATCGATCTTTTTTTGAAGCATTTGCGATGGAACGTCCAAGTGACTTTTATACGATAACGGGACAACAAAACTTAATCGAAAGAAAAATCTCTGCAGCTGAGAATGATACAGATTATTATTTCGGGATTTTTCTACAATCAACAGGAACTCTTATAGGTACAATGCAACTTTTTCAAGTGCTTCGTGGATCCCTCCAAAGTGCGTACATCGGATATTTCTTAGATAAGAAGCATAACGGCAAAGGCTATACAACGGAAGCGGCCAAGCTCTTGGTAACATTCGGATTCGAAGAATTAAAGCTACACCGCATAGAAGCGGGAGTCATTCCGCATAATATCGCCTCCATACGAGTGTTGGAAAAAGCGGGCTTTGAAAAAGAGGGAATCGCTCGGAAAAATGTAAGAATCAACGGAATATGGGAAGACCATCAAGTATTAGCGATTATAAACCCATTGGATTGAATGGATTATTAAACCCCTGTCGGATATGTGTGCTGACAGGGGTTTTTATGGTCTTTAGAGTAATTAGATTGCGTTTAATGCCCGGTGTTTCCAGTTTTTGGTGGAATGTGAGGGCGAAATTTTAGTTTAGTTCCTGTGATTTCCAGAATCTAGTGAAATGGGTGAACTATACCGATATTTAGGACATGCGTTTTTCAAAAACTAGTAGAATGAATGAACAATATAAACAGATATAGCTATATCCCCTCCATATTTTACAAAATCTCCCCTCACTGGAAATACCTTTTTCTCACGAACTCTATTATTCTTACGATATTAAATATACAAGACACTAGTTTGTTAGTGAATTAGAATAATAGGAGGGGAAATATGAGTAAGGGGAAACAGTTCATCTCATTACTAATGACGTTAACGATTGTTTTTAGTATGTTCTTTTCCATGCATACGGAGGCAGCGCCTAATTCAAAGCAAGATACTTCTCAAACTACTTCCAGTGCAGGAGGAAAGGGAAGTAAGAAGAAGGTGACAGATTCACCAGTTGCTGAGGAGCCAGCACCAGCACCAACACCAACAGAAACATCAACAGAAACAGCACCATCAGCACCAACAGATCCAATTCCAACACCAGAACAGGTGACAACGGAGACGTTTTCTTACACAGTAAAGTCGGGTGACACGCTGTATTTGATCGCGAAAACTTATAATACAACTGTTGAAACGATTAAAACATTAAACAATCTAATAACGGATATGATTTATGTTGGACAAGTATTACTAATTCCAATAACTAACGTACAATCACAAGAAGTGGTTAATACGAAGCCTTTGATTTTAGGTTACTACACAAAGTATTGGTCAAATGATTTAACATCCTATCAATCACTTACAGAAAACTATGATATGATCAATTCCATTGCAACTGCGAGTTTAGATGTTAATGCAGATGGAACGATTGCAGGATATTTGCCAACAGAAGCCGTTTCTTTTTCTAATCAAAACAATATCACGACGTACGCCACCATTCAAAACCGATTTGACCCTGCATTGACTAATATTATACTGTCCAATCAAGTACTAAGACAAACCGTTATTCAGAACATGCTAAAACTTGTACAAGACAATCAATACAAGGGAATCAATATAGATTTTGAAAACATGTATGCAGCGGATAGAGCTTTATTCAATCAGTTTTTATCTGAAGTAAGTCAAGTGTTTCGAGCTCAAAATCTCCCGATGATGGTGTCAGTTCCAGCGAAAACGGGTGATTTTCCAACGTGGGCTTGGTCAGGGACGTTTGACTACAATTATATTGGTCAAGTAGCAGACTATGTTCAGATAATGACGTATGATCAACATGGTCAATGGGGAGAGCCTGGTCCTGTATCTGGTCTTAATTGGGTAGAAAATGTACTATCGTTCGCTCGAACTTCCTCTATTCCGTCAAATAAAATTCTTATCGGACTGCCAGCTTATGGTTATGATTGGAATGTGACATTGGGGAGCGGTCATAAAGCCGTAACGTACAAACAAATTAAAGCATTAATTGCTGCTCAGCAACCTGTAATAAAATTTGATACCACATCTCAAAGTCCGTATTTTAATTACGTGGATTCAAATGGTAATTCTCATGTCGTTTGGTTTGAAAACAACGAAAGTATAATTGCAAAAACAAATCTTGTTTCTAAATACGGCCTAGCTGGAGTATCTGTTTGGAGAATGGGGCAAGAGGATCGAACATTTTGGGAAAGCATTTATTCTGTTTTAGGTAGATAATAATAAACAAACGATTTCCTGACAAACAGGAAATCGTTTGTTTATTTAAAACTCCAGTAATGATTCAAGAAAAAGTTTACAAGTGGAATCGTCAATGTGGTAGCAATTTCCCCGATTAAATAATGAAAGGAAAGTACCTGGACGAGTGTATACATGATGATAAAATTCAATGTGAATCCGATAGAGGCTACTATGAAGAAACGTACTAATTTCTGATTTGAAAACTCACCGCCAAAAGTAAACTTCATATTAAGAATGAAAGAAAAAAGAGTCATGATAACAAAAGAAATAATGGAAGAGATTATAGGCTCCTTACCTATTCGCTCTACCAATATAAACATTGAAAGAAAATAGATACAAGTGCAGATGCAGCCAACTAAGCTATACATCATAAATTTTTGAACAATGGGTTTCCTAACAAGCATATAGGCATCCTTTCTAAATGGCTGTTAGTTCTTTTATATCATGTACGATACCGTAATGAAAATATTTTTTCTATAATCATTAACTATTTACATAGTAATTGGATATACTATACAATGGAAATGCAACCCATTATATTTTGATAAGGGAGTATGTTTTATGTTAGGTGTCGTTCTTAACTAATCCAATCAATTGGATACGAGCATTCCGGTTTGTTTTCTAAACTTGAAAATTTCAAGGTTTTAGGAAGCTTATTTATCTATGCCCGCGAATGTAGTTAAGAACAATGGTCAAAAACAAGCATACTATCCTTAGCCGAGAGTGTAGCTGTGTACCACTGTGTAACAGCTTTTTATTTTGGTTAAATAGTCTGAACAGATTGCTTTTTAAAAGGATTCTGTTTTCTTGCCGCGTTGACTCGTTCAACGCGGCTATTTTTATTTTTAGGAGGAAAAAAAGTTGAACAATCATACGTTTGAAACATTGCAATTTGAAGTGATTAAAGAGGAAATTGCTCATTATGCGTTAACCAACCAAGGAAAAGAAAAGGTGTTACAACTCTCACCTTCCTTTCATCTAAAGCAAATCCAATCATGGATGGATGAAGTAACTGAAGCTGTGGAGATCATGAAAAAGAGCTCAAGTGTACCAGTACACGGGCTAGAAGGAATTGATACTTTACTAAATAGTATCAATAAAGGGGTTGCCCTTCGTCCTGATATATTAATGAAGTTTCATGATTTTTTAGATTGCTGTGGGAAAATGAGACGCTTTATGAAAGATAAGGAGTATTTGGCCCCTCGAGTCACAAGCTATATTTACTCCATTGATGAATTGCCTGGATTGGCGGAGGAAATTAATCGCTGTATACGAAACGGCGGTGTGGACGATTACGCAAGTAAGGAATTACTCAAAATTAGGAAACAAATTGCAATACAAGAAGATCGATTAAAAGAAAAACTCCAACAAATCGTTCGCTCATCCAAATTAAAGATCTATTTGCAAGAAAGTGTTATCAGTCAAAGAGATGGAAGATACGTGATACCAGTGAAAAAGGAATATCGTCAAAAATTAAAAGGGGCGGTACTAGATACTTCTGCCTCAGGATCGACGTTATTTATTGAACCTGAAGAAATTTCCACTTATCAAGACCAACTTACCTGGATAAAGATGGATGAAGAAGCAGAAACTCAAAAGATTTTAATGTATCTTACCGGGTTAGTCGAAGAAAAAGAACAGCAAATCCGATTGGCAGTCGAAACAATGGTTCACTATGACTTTTTGTTTGCCAAGGCAAAGTTTAGTCGAGCAATCGATGGGCGAAGTGTATCCATAAACGAATCACACTTTATCGAATTAATTGAAGCAAGACATCCTTTATTAGGTAAGAATGTTGTCCCACTATACTTTAAGCTGGGTTCACCTGAACATGCGCTAGTCATTACAGGTCCTAATACGGGTGGAAAAACCGTCGTTATAAAAACGGTCGGACTCTTAACACTAATGGCCCAAGCAGGTTTACACTTACCGGTTGCAGAAGGCAGTTCAGTGAGTATTTTTCAAAATGTCTTAGTGGATATTGGGGATGGACAGAGTATTTTAGAAAACCTAAGTACCTTTAGTTCACGAATTGTAAATATTATTGACATTTTAAAAGAAGCCAATGATCGTACGTTAGTATTATTGGATGAGTTAGGTTCAGGAACTGATCCCGCTGAAGGAATGGGGCTTGCAACAGCAATTTTGGAGCAACTCTATAAGAAGGGATCAACATTATTAGCAACCACTCATTACAGTGAAATCAAAGAGTTTGCAGATCACCAGGAAGGATTCATTAACGGATCGATGGAATTTGACTTAGACACTCTTCGTCCAACGTATCGTTTGATTATAGGAAAGGGAGGAGAAAGCCAAGCGTTTGCGATTGCGTTAAAGCTAGGCATTCACCCGAAAATCATTGAACGAGCTCATCAGATAACCTATAAAGAAGAAAAGGCGTATCCAGAATCGTATGTATCACTTCAGGAAAAAAGAGAACTCGATAAGCAAATCATTATCAATAAATATCAATCGAGAGAAAAAGTAATGAAAGTATCAAATCCTTCAGTACAAAAGTTTAATCAGGGTGATAATGTCATCGTCTCTCCTGAAAATGTGTTTGGTATTGTGTATAAAGGTCCAGACGAAAAAGGGAACTACATTGTTCAAATAAAAGGAGAAAAGGGATCTTATAACCATAAGCGTTTAACTCTTCATATTGAAGCAAGTGAGTTGTATCCGCCAGATTATGATTTCGATATTATATTTCAAACAAAAGAAAATCGAAAGTTAGATAAAATGTTATCAAAGAGACATATGGAGGGACATAGTATTAATCACGAAAGTTAAACATGATTATTCCTGATTTGGTTAAACTACAGGGAAAGAGAGTCAGGAAGGGAGAAATCATGGAACATACCTATCACAATGTAAAATTAACTGCTCCAGAGGTAGGAAGCTTGTGGATGCAGTATTTAAGTGACAGTTTGTCCAAATGTGTTCTTCGCCATTTTATTTATCATGTAAAGGACGAAGCAATTGGAAAAGTGCTTCGTTATGCCCTTAATTTATCGGAAAATCATCTCGAGAAAATCAAAGAGTTTTTTATAAAAGAAGAGCTTCCGATTCCAGTTGGTTTTACAGACGAGGATGTAAAGGTGGAAGCACCACCTTTATTTACGGATACGTTTTTGATTGTGTACATTCATACCATGTCCATCCATGGGTTGACAAGATATTCAGGTGCAATCGGAACATGTGTTAGAGAGGATGTAAGGAAGTATTTTATTCAGTGTAGTGCAGAAACTACGCAATTGTATGATCAAGCAACGGAAGTGGTGTTGCATAAGGGAATCATCAGTAAACCTCCTACCATGACAAACAAGCATACAGTGGATTATGTGACGAAACAAAGCTTTTTGACAGGGTGGTTTGGAGATCGTCGCCCTATTAATTCAATTGAAATTGGTGGTACGTATATAAATATGCATAAAAACGTGGTAAAAGTCGTTTTAGAAATGGGCTTCAGGCAGGTAACTCAGTTAAAAGAAGTCGAGCAATTTATGACGCGAGCAGAAAAACTTTGTAAGAAACATATGGATATTTTAACTAAAATGCTAACAGACGATAATTTACATGCGCCAAAATCTTATGAACAAGAAGTCACTGATGCAACTGTTGCACCATTTTCAGAAAAGCTTATGGTATACCATATTACAACTCTTCTTTCTGCTGCAATTGGGTATTATGGGGAAGCTTTGTCAATGTGTCAAAGAAGAGATTTATCTGGAAATTATGTAAAGATGATCACAGAAATAGGGTTATTAGCTGAAGATGGTGCGCAATTACTCATTGACTATGGATGGCTCGAACAACCACCAGGAGCTCCAGATCGAGATAAATTAAAAAACGTAAAGTAAGTAGGAGTTGCTCATATAGCAGCTCTTTTTTTAAAGGAAAAAGGGACCATTTATCGAATTATTTATATAGATTTAAAAATAGGAGGAGTAATAAATAATGAAAGCGGTTGGTTTATATAAATACTTACCAATAGATAATGAAGAAAGTCTAATTGATATTCATATAGAAAAACCTTTACCTAAAGGGAAAGACCTTCTTGTACAAATAAAGGCTATATCAGTTAATCCTGTGGATACCAAGGTGCGTTCTCCGAAGGACGTGGTGGAATCAGAGCCGAAAATCATTGGTTGGGATGCATGTGGAGTGGTGGTTGAAGTTGGGGAAGAATGCAAATTGTTTCAACCAGGAGATGAGGTTTTTTATTCGGGAAGTTTGAATAGGCCAGGTGCGTATAGCGAGTATCATTTGGTAGATGAAAGAATTGTCGGAAGAAAGCCTCAAACGCTTTCTTATTCTGAATCAGCTGCTATGCCTTTAACGGCTATCACCGCTTGGGAAGCGTTGTTTGAGCGTCTTGGAATTAATACAACAAATAAAAACGAAAATCGTTCTAAAACCGTCCTGATGATAGGTGGAGCTGGTGGAGTAGGGTCCATTGCCATTCAATTAGCGAAATGGGTAGGATTGCAAGTAATTGCAACTGCCTCTCGTGAAGAAACAGTGATGTGGGTCAAGGATTGTGGTGCTGATTTTGTTATCAACCATTACCGTTCTCTAAGGGATCAACTGGTGAATTTGCACATAAAAAATGTTGATTATATTTTATGCTTAAACGATACGGACCAGCATTGGAAGGCGATGGGGGAGGTTATTAAGCCACAAGGGAAGATTTGTTCCATTGTTGACAATAAGTACCCCATTGAATTGAATACATTAAAAAGCAAAAGCGTCACCTTTGTTTGGGAATTTATGTTTACTAAGGCGATATTTGAAACTGAGGATATGATTTCACAGCATCAGATCTTGAATAAAGTAAGTGAATTGATTGATGAAGGAAGTTTAAAAACAACCCTCAAGGAAACTCTATCACCGATACATGCTAAGAACTTACGCAAGGCTCATGAGATGCTGGAGTCTGGAAAGACAATAGGGAAAATAGTATTAGAATCATTTGAATAAAAGACAGGCGCCTCATGTCACTGCTTTTAAGAAGATAGATGCTTAGTCATGTGAAAACTCCCTTTAATTTTGTTATCATTGTACGATGGTTAGGGATGATATTTTATAAAATTTGTCGTTAGATTAGGAGTTAGATAGGTGAGCTTTGGTGTACTTTTTATCATTGGAAATGTTTTAGCTGTTGTCATTATTAGTCGGTTATTAAAAAATAAACAACTGTCCCGTTCATTTGTTTTTGTTCGAAAATTAATTATTTTTGGTTATGTCTTATTTCTGCTCTCATTTATTAGTGTTGAGGGGCTAATTTTAAAAGAGGCCTATTCTAAGGAAAATTATAATAAGAAAGAAATAGATTATGTTGTTATTCTTGGAGCTGGTTTACGAGGAGAAGAGCCTTCAAAAACTTTGCAAGGAAGATTGGATGCGGGCTTAGAATTTTTGGTAAATAACCGAGAGATCCCAGTCATTGTTTCGGGCGGTCAAGGTCCTGGGGAGACAATTACAGAAGCAGAGGCAATGGGAACATTTTTGGTGGAGAACGGCGTTGAAAAGGGACGAGTGTATTATGAAAGTCTATCCACTGACACGAACGAAAACCTAAAGTTTTCTAGTGAGATGATGACTCAACTTGGTGTGAATAAACCGAAGATTCTTATCATTACGAGTGATTATCACTTGTTTCGAGCAAAGTCTTTAGCAGAGGAATACGGTTTAACTCCTTATGGGCTTGGTGGAGATTCCCCATTTTTTGTGGAGGTAAATTATTATATTCGTGAGTATTTTGGTGTGGTAAAGGATTTCGTTTTGTGAGTTGCATTTGATTTTTATTGGAATTGGATGTTTGTCCTGTACCAATCTTTTCATCCTTAAATACAATATTATGTGTATTAGTTTGAAGGGAGGAGTGACAGAATGTCTTTGTTTATGGAGAAGTTTAACAAAAGGTATAAAGAAGCTGCTAAAGCAGAAAAAACAAAGGATAAAAAGAAAAAAAAGAAAGGTAAAAAAAAGAAATAGGAAAATTTAAATCCAAAAAAATAATTAAGTAGCAATCTAAAATCAATCACCAAGTTTTGAATACATGAAACGTTGGTAATTGATTTTTTTGTCTATTTTCCGAATATGAGTGGAAGGTGCAATTATCCCCAAATTAAAACAGAATAATAAAAATGTTCTAAATAAAACATAATTTTAGGATAATTCCATTGTTCTAGCTATAAATCTAACGTGTTATCCTAATAATTGTTATTCTAATAAAATATTCCTAAAATTAGCTAATTCTAGGAGCAATAATAATTACAATAATCTCAACTTTTCTACTTCCTCATGATACTATTGTAGTAGTATAATATAGGATAAAAGTAATTTATATGTCATAGCAACAAGTTCTGAACCACACAATTATTCGAACTAGTGGAGGATAAGATGTATATAAAAGTTGAGACATTGGCAGATCTTAATACATTTAATGAAATCTGGATGGAGTGTTGGCTTGAGAAGGGCTATATGCTAGATCCGACCTTTGATGAGACAGATCGATTTATTATTCTTGATCAAGAGAATAGAGAAATAGGTACAATTGAGTTCAAATCCTACTTCCCAACGGTGCAAAATTACATTAACACGGTTTTCCCCTTTCACGAGATTGAGATGTTAGAAACAAATCCCATGAAGGTCATTGAAATAGATAAGGTATCTATTTTAAAGGAGTATAGAGGAAAAAATCTCGAAAGATTATTATCGCTGTTTGTTCATTACACAGAATTCTACCAAATGAACTATTGCGTGGTTCTTTTGGAGAGAGTATTCTATAGAGCATTAAGAAATGTGTACAAAATACCTATCGAACCTGTTGGAGATCAAATGTATTACAAAGGTGATTACGTGATACCAGCAATCATTCACTCCCATGAAGTGTACACGAAGAAGGAAGACTATCCATGGATAATTCATTCTAATCAAGTGTTCGAAAGGAAACCGATTTATACTTAAAAGGAGAAAATAATGTTCGCCCTGAAAAACAAAAAGTTTGCTTATCTTTTTATTGCTTTTTTTATCCTTACCAACTTCTTATGGAATTACTTCTTTCAGCATAAGCAAGCTTTTTTGGACTGGGGTGGAGTTACATTCCAAACCATTGCCTGCTTAACATCTTTTGGCTGGCTATTTGCAACGTATAAAAATGACGACGGCAAGGCCAAGAAGTTTTGGCTGTATTTAGGACTAGGAATCTTAAGTTACATTATAGGGATTCTTATTTGGGTGTTTTACGAGTTTATCTTAGGTGTTCATGGGGATACTCTTCTGTTGCCAAAAATCTTTTGGATTGGACAGAACGGGTTTTATTTTGTTGCCCTTTTATACATGATGAACGTTGTGAGAAGTAAGTTACTTACCATACGATTTTCCTTTGATATGTTGATCATCATGGCCGTTGCAACCACATTTAATTGGGTGTTCATTATCGCACCGTTATTAAAAATGAAGGGAAATCCATTTCATCTTGTAGAACTCATGTACCCGATATTAGATCTTGGGGTTTTAGGAGGAGTTATCAGTCTTTTTATTGCTTCAAACTCCGTTTTCAATAAAAAGACTGTATATCTATTAGTAGTAGGATTATTAGTACAAATAATGGCTGATACGATTTTTTCATTTCTAACAGTAAAAAATTTGTACACGGTTGGAAGTATATCAGAGCCATTATGGATCCTATCATTATTTATTCTTGCTTTGGCTGGACTTTATCATGAAGCTCCATCCAATGTGAAAGGCGAGAAAGGATACGAAACTGAAAGTAAGAACAAATTCTTCATTAAGCATAGCTTGCCTTATGTGGGAGTTGTGTTGCTATCATTGTATGTGATATCTCAAATATACCATTCTGCTCCTGTTGTTGTTGGATTGTTTTTAACGATTTTATTAGTGGTTTTAAGGCAACTATTTACCTTGTTAGAAAATGATAAATTGGTGTCTGAATTGAATGATTTAAATGAACAACTCGAGGTAAAGGTTAAAGAAAGAACGGACCGTTTAGTTGAAACGATTAATCAGATGGAGTATTTAGCCTATCATGATGTTGTGACGGGCTTACCCAATAGAAGATTTATTGAAAAGCGGCTTTCAAGAGCGATCAGTAACCATAATGTACGGAGTAAAAAGAAAATCGCTTTCTTATTACTAGATTTAGATCGCTTTAAGCATATCAATGATAGTCTTGGACATTCATACGGGGATTTATTGTTAAAAGAGGTTGGTGATAGATTAAGTTCGAGTCTTAAACCCGATGAGCTAGTGTGCCGCATCGGTGGAGACGAATACGGGATATTACTCGAAAATACCAATGAATTACAAATTGAGAAAATTGCGGAAAAAATTCTTACTGTCCTCCGTAAAACTTACGATATTAGAGGGGAAGAACTATATGTAACACCTAGTATTGGGGTGTCGATTTTCCCAGAACATGGTAACAACTTTGAGTCCCTACTAATGAAGGCTGACACAGCAATGTATAAAGTAAAGGAAGCCGGAAAAAATCACTATAAAATATATCATCCAGAAATGGACATAGAGCCTCAAGTAACAATGGAAAACGCGTTACGAAAAGGGATTGAGCGGAATGAACTAGAGCTTTACTACCAGCCTCAGGTTTCTCTTGAAAACAATAATATTGTTGGTGTAGAGGCGTTGTTGCGTTGGATTAGACCTGATCAAGGGATGGTTCCACCGTGCGAGTTTATCCCTCTGGCAGAGGAAACCGGACTTATCCTTCCTTTAGGAGAATGGGTATTGAAAGAAGCTTGTTTGCAATCTGTGAAATGGGAAGAACAGGGTCTTTTACCGATTCGAATTGCTGTTAATATATCAGCCATCCAATTTCAACAAAATAACTTTATTGAAAAGGTAACCGAGACTTTATTTGAAACGAAAGCAAATCCAGAGAATATTGAACTAGAAATTACGGAAAGTGTGGCTATGGGTTCAATAGAAGAAACACTTTCTAAACTGCACTCTTTAAAGGAAATGGGCTTCCATATTGCTATGGATGATTTTGGTACAGGCTATTCTTCTTTGCAATATTTGAACCAGTATCCTATTGACCATTTGAAGATTGATCGATCGTTTATTTCTTCACTAAATACTAGTGAGAAAAATGTTGCCATTGTTAAATTGATTGTTTTGATGGCTAAAGGATTAAATTACAAGGTGATTGCTGAGGGAGTAGAAGACGATAGTCAAAAGATATTCTTACAATCCATTGAATGCGACGAATATCAAGGTTATCTGTTCAGTCCTCCTTTAAACAAGCTGGATACAGAGTCATTATTGCAGCATCAACTTAATAAAAAATAAAAAAAGAGAAGCATTTCTTCAAGAAGTGCTTTTTTTTGAAAGCTAGTGTCTTATTTTTGAAAAGAGATGAAAGTTTGATTAGAATGATTAAGATAAAGTATATATCCAAGTGGCATAGGTTGTCTAAGGTATACATACATAACTGCATATGGTATTGGAGGATTCATATTGGAAATAGGTGTAAGTACATTTGTAGAAACAACACCGGATGTAGTGACGGGTGAGGTAGTTAGTCATGCACAACGGATCCGCGAAGTGGTGGAAGAAATCGTTCTAGCTGATCAAGTCGGTTTAGATGTGTTTGGGGTAGGGGAGCATCATAGAGAAGATTTTGCTGCTTCTTCTCCAGCAGTAGTATTAGCGGCTGCCGCTTCACAAACAAAACGTATTCGTCTTACGAGTGCGGTTACCGTTCTATCATCTGCTGATCCTGTTCGTGTGTTTCAAGATTTTGCGACCCTTGATGCAGTCTCAAATGGCCGAGCTGAAATTATGGCAGGACGAGGATCATTTATTGAGTCATTTCCATTGTTCGGGTACGATTTAGCGGATTATGATGAATTGTTTGAAGAGAAGTTGGATTTATTACTGAAGATTAGGGAGTCTGAGATTGTTACTTGGTCGGGTAACCATCGACCGGCCATTCATCAAAAAGGAGTGTATCCACGTCCGGTCCAACATCCACTTCCGGTATGGATAGGAAGTGGTGGGAATTCCGAATCGGTCATCCGTGCTGGAATTCTTGGCCTTCCACTCGTATTAGCGATTATTGGAGGAAGACCCGTACAATTTGCTCCACTTGCTGAGCTTTATAAAAAGGCAGCTGCTCATGCCGGTCATGATGTATCAAAGCTAACGGTAGCTTCTCACTCTCATGGATTTATTGCAGAAGAAACGGAACTAGCTGCAGACAAGTTTTTCCCATCAACCCAACAGGTCATGAATGTACTTGGTCAAGAGCGCGGTTGGGGGCATTATGGTCGTGCTAGCTTTGATGCGGCACGTAGCTTTGAAGGTGCTTTGTACGTAGGAGATTCAAAGACAGTGGCAGAAAAAATCATTCATTTACGAAAAAATGTAGGGATTACACGTTTTATGCTTCACGTACCGGTTGGGTCTATGCCTCATGAAGATGTAATGAAGGCAATAGAATTACTAGGCAGGGAAGTGGCTCCAATTGTGAAGGAAGAAGTTGCAAAATGGGAAGCGTCTTTGGGTAACAAGTAATGCCAAATCATTTGACTTCTTGGCTTGCTTACGCGTATGATTGTTAGAAAGATAATTAATAATCAAAGGGGAGTAGCTATAACAGTAAAGTCGTCACTACGAGATGAAAATCTCCGGCTTTGTTGGGCAATCTTTGTTGCTAGCGAGACCTTTGCCAATGTTTTGGTAAAGGTCTGCCCCTTTTCGTAAGATCATTACCACGTAGGTAGTGATCTTTCTTATTTTTCAAGAATAAAAATATATGGAGGAAAGAAGAATGAAGAGAAAGTGGATGGCAGTAATATTAACGGCGGTTATAGCATTAAGTGGTTGTTCGTTCTTGGAAGAAGTGAACGGAACACTTAACTATGTAAATCAAGCAACAGAATATGTCAATGAAGCGACGGAGTTTGCTAACGAAGTACCAGCTATGGCCGAGCAAGCAATTTCAGATACACAAGCATTGGCAGAATTAGAAACAAGATTACTAGATATGAAACAAGAGATTGAAGCATTTAGTGAGCTTGAAGCTCCGAGTATTGCGGAGGAGCTCCACCAACAAGTTATTGAGCAGAACGACAAGGCATTAGAAGGGATAAATGTATTTTTATCAAGTATTGAAAACGGGGAACTGGATCCTGCTTTGTTGGAAAATACCGAATTATTTACAACCATACAAGAGTTAACGGAGCTTTCTGATCAAATTCAGCAGCTTGGAGAATAAAGAGATAATACAGTCGAACACCACAGCATAGGAAAGTAATTTTTCTTTTTTGTAGATTTTTTTAAAAAAGTGTATATAATAGTCTTAATATTAAAAATTGATGATAAAGAGAGTAGTCATTTTGGAAGGTGAAGCGAGTCGGGAACGGTGGAAGCCTGATACGGTACAAATGATGAAGCGCACTTTGGAGATACTTTCTCGAATAGAGTAGAGAAAGTCGGGGAGGAACCTCGTTAAAAATGGATAGTGGTTTTTACGATAATGTAAAAACAATTGGAGTGGTACCGCGGGATCATAAGCTCTCGCCTCTTTTTGAATGGAAAAAGAGGTGGGAGCTTTTTTTATTTGGGAGGGAGAATAAAATGAAGGAAAAAGAAGTGTTGATTGATTTGATACTGGATTTAGTGGAAGGAAGTTTAGTGAAGAACCAGATTGAAAAAATGATCGAGATTCCAAAGTATACACATATGGGAGATCTTGCTTTTCCTTGTTTTGAGTTAGCAAAAATTTATCGGAAATCCCCACATTTGATTGCTCGAGACTTTGCTATTCAAATACATTCCTCGCTATTTGAAAATGTGGAAGCCGTTGGAGGATATGTGAATGTTTTTTTAAATAAGCAACAAGTTACGTCAAGAGTGATAAATACCGTCCTTACTCAGAAGGAGCAATACGGTGATTTAAAAATTGGACAAAACGAAATCATTACACTAGACTTTTCCTCACCAAATATTGCGAAACCATTCTCCATGGGGCATTTACGCTCAACGGTGATCGGAAATGCTTTATCATTGATTTGTGAGAAATGTGGGTATCAGACAGTGAGAATCAATCATATAGGTGATTGGGGAACACAATTTGGGAAACTGATGGTTGCGTATAAAATGTGGGGAAACGATGAGGAAATTAAGAAAAACCCTATAAAAGAGCTCCTAAAACTGTATATAAAATTCCATAAGGAAGAGGAAGCCAATCCACTTTTAAGCAACGAGGCAAGAGAATGGTTTAAAAAGCTAGAGGATGGAGATGCAGTAGCCATCGGGCTATGGCAGTGGTTTCGAGAAGAATCATTAAAGGAGTTTTCAAAGATTTATCAACTGCTGGGAATAGAGTTTGATTCCTATAACGGGGAAGCATTTTATAACGTTAAAATGGAGAGAGTGGTTCAGATTCTTGAGGATAAGGGACTTTTGAAAGAGTCAGAAGGAGCACATGTCGTTGAACTTGGACATATGCCTCCTTGCTTAATAAAGAAGAGTGATGGTACCACATTATACGCAACTCGTGACTTGGCAGCTGCACTTTATCGCCAAGAAACGTATCAGTTTTCAAAAGCGTTGTATATCGTTGGAAATGAACAGAGTCTACACTTTCAGCAGCTTTTTCATGTGTTACGTAAAATGGGGTATGATTGGCAGAATGGAATGGTTCATATTCCGTTTGGGATGATGTTAAAAGACGGAAAGAAAATGTCGACTCGTAAAGGAAAAGTCGTATTGTTAGAAACTGTATTAGAAGAGGCAATTAATATGGCGGAAAAAGCGATAGAAGATAGAAATCCATCTCTTCAGAAAAAAGAGGAAGTGGCAGTTCAAGTGGGAACAGGTGCTGTCATTTTTCATGATTTGGTTCATTATCGATTACATGATATCGAGTTTTCTTTAGACGATATGCTTCGATTTGAAGGGGAAACAGGACCATATATTCAGTATACTCACGCTCGTGCGTCATCTTTACTAAAAAAAGGGAATTTTACCATTAATGACGAGGAGGTTGAATTCATTGATGAGAAGGCGTGGCCGATCATTGTATTATTAAATTCCTTCTCGGATACGATCAATCGTTCTTTGGAAGCATACGACCCTTCTCAAATAGCAAAATATTTAATTGACCTATCACAATCATTTAATAAATACTATGCAACCGTACGGATTTTGGATCAATTAGAACAAAGACAGAACCGATTGTCTATCGTTTTCGCTGTAAAAACCGTATTAAAAGAAGGGCTCCGTCTTCTTGGAATAAAGGCTCCAGAAGAAATGTAAAAGAAAAGGTAAGCGTTATCGCTTACCTTTTTTTCTCAATGGGATAATAGATACTGCTTATGCTTTACTAAAGACAGGCATCCTTAAGATTGATACTAGCATAAAGCTGAGTTTATCTAGCTTGTATAAAATCTTTAAAATCATCATAAAGGAGCGGATTAGCATATTCAAAGTATCACCCTCCACATTGAATTGTGTTGTTTTTCAACACGTTATTAGTTTGGTTTAATAATTAAAGCGTATTCATTAAGGCAATCTAGTGAATTAATGAAGTAAGCTCTTTTTTTTGAATTCGAAAAGAATATAATGGAGAAAAATGTTGCTGTCACTCATGGAGGAATGTGTCGTGGATTGGGTTGTGGCGTTATTAAAGGAACCACTGCTATTATTATTTGTTATCTTATTTTTAGGGTCCGTTCTCGGACAAATGGAGATTAGAGGGTTAAGTCTAGGCTCTTCAGGAGTTCTTCTTGTGGCCATGTTTTTTGGTCATTGGGGCTATGATATTCCTCATACTGTTCAGAATCTCGGGTTAAGCTTATTTATTGTCGCGATTGGTCTACAGGCAGGACCACGCTTTTTCCGGATGATGAGATCAAGTGGAATGATCTTTGGGTTTATTGGGTTAATTATTGTATTTGTCGCAGCGATTACAACTGTAGTGGTTGCGAAGGTGTTTGATTTATCACCTGCACTTAGTATAGGAATTATGACAGGAGCATTGACGAGTACTCCTGGTCTTGCAGCTGCCTTACATGCTACAAATGATCCGCTCGCATCGGTTGGCTATGGGATTGCTTATCCATTTGGTGTATTAGCAGTGGTGCTTTTTGTTCAATTATTGCCTAAAGTACTAAAAGTGGATATGGAAAAGGACCTGAATGAATCGAGTGGTCCTGTTAGAAATGAAGAATCTCCTGAAGTGACAACTATCGAGGTCATGGATCCAAATATAAATAAAAAAACGTTAAAAGAGTTACGTTTTAACCAATATGGTTCTGTAGTCATCAGTCGAGTGATTCGAGGAGACAGAAATATTATTGCTTTAAATGATACGGTTATCTTGAATGGAGATCGATTGGTTGCAGTTGGATTAAGGGAAGACTTAAATCGAATTATTGAAGATGTAGGAAAAGAGGTTTCTACGAATTTAAAGAATCATGACCACGTAAAGATACGTAAAGTAACGGTTGATTCGGAAGAGATCATTGGTAAAAATATAAAAGAACTAGAGCTAAGAAGGAAATATGGAGTAACGGTTACAAGAATTGAACGTGGAGGATTCGAGTATAACCAAAGTGCAAGATGGCCGCTCGAAAGAGGAGATATTTTAACGTTGGTTAGTAGTGAAGACCGTTTAAACGATGCGGAAAAGCTATTTACTAGAAAGACTCTAGTAGTAACGAATATCCATATCCTATCGCTAAGCTTAATTTTATTGATTGGAATTGCGGTAGGAATGATTCCTATTCATCTTCCAGGGCTAGGTACCATTACACTAGGTGTTGCAGGGGGACCACTTTTTATCGCCTTGTTTATTGGGCATTTTGGAAAAATTGGCCCGATTCGAGCTCGATTTTTTCAACCTTCTAATCAAGTGATCCGTGATATTGGACTCGTTTTATTTTTAGCTGGAGCCGGAACAACTGCTGGTCAAGGGTTAGTTGAGGTAATTCAGGAAGAGGGGTTCCGCCTGGTGTTTGGTGGGGCATTAATCACAGTTATTCCGATGATTGTAGGCTTCTTTTTATCAAGAAAGGTATTTAAGATGAGTGTTATCCATTCTCTCGGAGCGTTATGTGGGGGCATGACTAGTACACCTGGTTTAGGGGCGGTGAATCAACAAATCGATTCAGATGATGCATCGATTGCCTATGCTGCTGCTTATCCATTTGCCCTAATCTTTGTCGCAATTATTTCGCAGGTACTCATTTTTTTCCTTTAAATTAATAGGAACAAAGCTTAGGGTTGGTGACCTAAGCTTTGTTTCATTTTAACATGACTTCTTTTTTCTCCATGCTATCTGATTCTGAAGTGACACTTTTTCAAGTTTAAAGGAACACTCAAATGTTTCTTGTGCGTTCGTTACGGAATAAACTCCTTTAAGACTAGTTCCTGTTTTCCCACACGATTTGAGTGTGCCAACGCCACCGTATACTTGGTCATCAAACAGTTGATAATTTAGGGAATATTCTAGGATACCCTGTCTATTAATTAACCCAACTAACTCTCCATTTTTAATGCTCTCACCTTTCATACTTGCATGAATGAGTCGGTCGTATTGTTTAAAAGAAAAAATCGTTCCACTAGGGAATAATGGTGTAGCGTCAATGGTTGTGCAAATAAATAATTTATTGTTGTAATCACTCATTCTTCTCCATCCCCCAACTGTTTTCTGCTATAGTCAATAAAATAATCATCAAATGTACGAATCGGCACTACAAGAATGGTAGTTCCCTCAGCCTTAATCGTTAAATAAGCGAAAAAATAAATGGCGAAGCATAGTGCAATTAGCCCTAACATCGTACTTCCCCCTTTTTTGTGTATGGAGAAAAGGTAAAAGATGATAAGATTACTAGTAAGATATACCATTATAATGAAAATCCTTTTCTCCCTGTTTATTACATTTTTAGCATAAATGGTGAAACGCGTTTCAGAGCAAGAAAAAGTTTTTTAAAGGGTGAGTGTATGGCAAATATTCGAGAAATAGCAAAAATGGCAGGTGTTTCTGTTACGACTGTCTCCCGTGTATTAAATGAACACCCATATGTGAGTGAAGAGAAAAAGGCAGCAGTACAACAAGCAATGGAGAAAGTGAATTATCAGCGTAATATCAATGCTGTTCACTTAAGTAAAGGGAAGACGTATTTGATAGGAGTAGTTATTCCTTTCTCGAATTCTCCTTATTTCGGATTTTTAGTAGAAGGAATTGCAAATGAAGCTGTTAAAAATAATTACAAGCTCGTTCTTTTTCAAACAAACTATGAGTTGAATAGAGAAATAGAAGCATTAAATATGCTTAAACAAAAACAGATCGATGCCTTAATCATTTGTTCAAGGATTAGTAGCTGGGAAGTAATCGATGAGTATAAATCATATGGGCCGATTATTTTATGTGAAGAAGTAGAAGATAAAATCGTGTCTTCAACTTATATTGATCATTATAAAAGCTTCTCGATTGCTTTAAATTATTTACATCAAAAGGGCCACCATCGAATCGGCTATTGCATCGGGAGAAAATCAGGAACGAATAGTGAAATGCGAGAGGCCGCTTATAAGAATTTCCTTTTGGAAAACGGGCATCCATTTTTACAGGATTATATTTTTTATGATAGCTTTCGTTTTGAAGATGGGGAGGGAATCGTCGCCCGTTTAAAAGAAATGATCTCTCCCCCTACCGCTTTATTGGTTACAAGTGATCAAGTAGCTGCAGGAATTATTACTTGTGCGAGAGAACTAGGAATACTTGTTCCTCATGAGTTAGCTATTATGGGTTTTGATAATCAACCAATTGCAAAAATTATGAATATCACCACACTTGAAATTCCTCTAGTTGAGGTTGGAAGAAAACTATTTATTCAAGCGATGCAGTACCCAACGATCTTTCAAGAAGAAATTGAAGTGAAGTTAATCGAGCGGTTAACGGTGTAGTTCATATTAAAATGTCTCATGAATATAGTCTACAGAAAAGACTTTAAGCATGGGGGGATTGGCGTGGGGTACTATGTAAAAGTGGAACCTGGTGTATCTGTTTATGTGGAGGATCTAAATCCAAAGAGTGAAAAAGCTATTCTGTTTCTTCATGGCTGGCCGGCCAATCACAAAATGTTTGAGTATCAATTGAACCAGCTCCCACAACAAGGCTATCGCTGTATTGGATTGGATGTAAGAGGATTCGGAAAATCGGATAAACCTTTTGCCGGGTATGATTATAACCGGTTGGCAGATGACGTAAGAGCAGTGGTGGATGCTTTACAATTAAGTAATATTACTCTTGTTGGTCACTCAACAGGCGGTTCGATTGCAGTAAGATACATGGCTCGTCATGATGGGTATGGAGTGTCAAAGCTAGTACTACTGGCTACGGCGGCGCCTAGTCTCATTGAGAGGCCATATTTTCCATATGGATTAAAAAGGGAAGCTGTCCTTGAAATAATTAAAGGGACATTTACCGATCGTCCCAAAATGCTTGAAGACTTTGGGGAAATGTTTTTTTATCAATCAGTCTCGGAACCATTTTCTTCGTGGTTTTTTCAATTAGGATTAGAAGCGGCGAGTTGGTCAACAGCTGCGGTTGCTAACTCTTGGCTATACGAAGAACAGTTATTTTTTGATCTCGGAACCATTCGAGTGCCAACACTGATTCTTCACGGAATTCATGACCAAGTTTGTCTCTTTCCACTCGCCCATGCGCAAAAACAAAGCATCCCTAACTCCAGGTTGATTCCGTTTGATCACAGTGGTCACGGACTGTTTTGGGAAGAGCGCGAGAAGGTTAATCGCGAAATAGTGGCGTTTGTGGGATGAGGGGACAAAGTGGTTGCTTGGTTCCTTTGGCTTCCAGGTATTAGTTGGGATGTGGGAATCAAAAGTTTTATCATAAACCAAATGACCCCACACCTAACTAGAAATAGAAGGGTGTGGGGTTTGTTTTACATCCCGGATTTAGGGTTTGTATTGAATTTGCCGTTTTTGTTTTCTTTTTCATGCCCGTGCATTTGATCGCCGCCGTTACCCTTCTCTTTTACAATTTTTCCACCTAGTTTAACATTTGGGTTATCTTTTTCAGTCATGATTTTTCACCTCCATCATCTTTACTATCCAAAAAGGGGGCGGATTCTATTCAAATAAGGAAAACTTTTATTATCAAGAAACGGAATCAAAGATAAAGATGGGCGAATTGTTACTTTTCCGCTTGAAACCAAATATGACAGGGGTCGAGTGTCCACCTGAGACGGACAGAACACCTCGAACTGTCTACGAAGGGTGACAGACACTGTAACCAAACCATAAAAAAAACAATAAATACTAGTGAAGTTTAGGTTTAACTTTATGGTAGAAAAGTAGTGTTTCATATTTTGTAATGATGAAAAATATGATATGTTACTTTATGGTGATAAAATTGTTGATGATTAAAGATTTGTTTACGAATTTAGCTATTGTTGTATCTTTACTATTCCTATACTCACATATCTTTTCGAAGAGCCCTCTAACAAAAAACTCCTCCTTCATGAGAAAAATTTTGTTGGGTGTAGTTGGTGGGTTGTTTTCTAATATTCTCATGCAATACAGCATTCGAATAGATACAACAATAGTTGATCTAAGACATATTCCGATTATTTTGCTCGCGTTTTTTGGTGGTTCTTTGCCGGCTTTCATTGGGATGGTATTAGTCATTATAGGTCGTTTTTTAATTGGCGTGAATACCTCTGCGTATGCATCTGTCATATTTATGGTTCTTATTACTTTATTTTCTATTTTGATTTCTTCACAAAGGATATCCAAGAAAAACAAGGTAATATGGATGCTTACGTTTTCCAATATTATTTTTACCTTTATGATCATTTATTTAGTAAATAACCTTTCTTTACTAGTCAAATTGATCCCCCTATATTGGATCATTTCATATATAGCAGGTTTTCTTTCTTTCTATATTCTAGATTTTATTAGAAAAAGTCAGTTTTTACTGGAAAAATATAAATCGGAGTCTACAACGGATGGATTAACGGGGTTAAATAATGTTCGGAAATTTGATGAAGTATTTAACTCATTGCTTAATGAATTGAATAAAAGTATTCAAAGTTTGTCTCTTCTTTATATTGATATTGATTTCTTTAAAAAAATAAATGATTCGTATGGTCACTCGGAAGGGGACCTGGTTTTAAAGCGACTAGGAACGTTATTAACCGAAGGTACGAGGAACTTTGACATCGTTAGCCGGAATGGAGGAGAGGAGTTTACCGTCCTTCTCCCGGACACTTCTGTCGCAAGAGCAATGGATATTGCGGAGCATATCAGAAAAACGGTTGAAAATACGGAGTTTTCCTTATCAGGCGGTGGAGTGATAAAGGTAACTGTATCCGTTGGGGTCGCATCTTATAAAGATACAACGGAGAACCCAAGCATGCTAATAGAGGATGCGGATAAAGCTTTGTATGTAGCGAAAAAAACTGGACGCAACAAAGTTTGTTGCCATAATTCAATAGATTAAATACCTTGAGCTCGTGAAAAGTTTGTCTCGGGCCTTTTTTATGTTAAAATTTACTTCTTCTTATGTAGTACCGGAAATTTTACCAAGAGAAACAATTTTGGATATTCAACATTTATATAAAGAGATGAAAAAAGGTTGCTGTAGACCCACCCAACTTTCGATTGTTATTCTATTAAAGGAGGTTTTGGGCTCGGAGGTGTGAATATGGACAAAGAAAGATATGAACAGTTAAGGCTAGGCGAGCGTGGGGCAATGATCAGTATCGCTGCTTATATTTGCCTTTCTATAATCAAATTACTTATTGGATTTTCTGCCCAGTCTGAGGCGTTAAAGGCGGATGGGTTTAATAACTTGACAGATATAATTGCTTCAATCGCTGTATGGATAGGTTTAAGAATGTCTCAAAAACCACCAGATGAAGATCATCCATATGGTCATTGGAAGGCGGAGAATATTGCGTCTTTGGTTGCTTCTTTTATTATGGTGGCAGTTGGATTAAACGTATTACATAAAGCGATTGTTTCAATTTTCTCAGATGAATTGGTGATTCCAGACATGCTAGCCGCGTGGACCGGACTTCTATGTGCAGTCGTCATGTATTTTGTCTATCGGTATAATAAAGCGCTTTCGGAGAGAGTGAAAAGCCAATCTGTACTAGCGGCAGCTAAGGATAATCTATCAGATGCATGGGTGAGTATAGGCGCAGCAATCGGAATAATAGGTTCACAATTTCATTTGCCTTTTCTTGATCCATTAGCAGCTATTATCGTGGGGCTTCTAATATGTAAAACTGCCTATGATATTTTTTATGATTCTTCTCATCAATTAACAGATGGATTTGATGAACAGTTAATTGAGGAATACAAGAAAAGCATTTTAAATACTACTGGAGTAGCTGACATTAAGGATATTCGCGCAAGAAATTACGGAAATAACACAGTCGTTGATATTATTATTGTAGTAAACGAAAACTTAAGTATCCGAACAGCACATGATATCTCTAGTAAAGTAGAAGAAAAGCTAATTAGTGAATATGATGTATACAATGTACATGTCCACGTTGAACCAAGCTAAGATAGGAAGAGGGTGCCCAAATGTCATACATTAGGGACACCCTCTTTTTTACATAAATAGTCTTTTGAGCATATGATTCCTACTAAAAATAAAAATAGCGCAAAATAGGCAGGAAGCAAGTGAAGAAACGTGGTATAGCCGATGACAAAATGGGTAGCAATGCCAGAGATGAATGCAGGTGTTCCTCCAGCTAAAAAGGTAACCCAAACCCATCTGTCTCCTTCATGAAAGCCCCAGAGTGAAAGCATTAGAACGAGTAAACCGACACTTAGCAAAGCACTGCCAAACCCAGCTCGATCATGGGCAATGACAGGTATGAGTTTATTCGTAATGGATTCAAGCTGTTCAGGTGTCATACAAATATACACAAGGTCAGTTGCAACAAATACATTTGTGGCACCAATGATAGAAATTAACAGTCCCCCGATTACAAAGGATACCCCCAGAATCACAAAAGAAAGCTGTCCCCATAAACTTCTCCTCCAGGCACGATGATTTGTTAAATTCCGAGAGTAAGAGGTTTCCCGAATATATTTTGTGTTTCGAAATCCTATAAAGAAGAAAGGAAACAGGAAAAGCCATAACAACCCATGTAGCCAATCAAAATACCCGTAACCGATAAATAAGAGAATACCAATAAAACCAGTAATTCCCCCAATATTAATTGCACGTTTGGCCCAATGATAACCTTTCCTTACACCATGCTTTGCCAGTTGCATATATAAAAAACCACCTGATATCATCGTACCAGCTAAGGTCATTCGATCATGAGTCATGAAGGAAAGAATTCTTGGATTGATTATTTGCAGTTGTTCACGAGTTAGTTGGATAAAAGCTTCGTCGTATGGAAGCATAACAACCGTCATACTGATCAGTAAGGTAATCACTCCTGCGATTAACATGATAAGACCGAAAAGCCAGTACGAAAGCCAACCAATATTCGAAGGAGGATTGAATTCTTCTTTTATTAATCCTTCATTTATGCGTTTTGGTAAGCCAGGTCCAGCTAACACATACCCACCTGTAACCATAACCAAATCCGCTCCAGATTCAAAAAAGGCAAAAGCGTCCTGTGGTTCGTATATGCCACCAGAAATGATTACAGGAAAGCCTCTTGGAGTGTTCTTTTTTATCTTCTGAAGCACTTCTAGCATCATTGGAAAAGAATGTTGAGGATATTCTCGATACTCTCCATTATCCTGTGACGCTTCTTCAATAATAATCCCGTCAATCCATTGCTTCTTAACAAAAGCAGAAATTGGAAATTCCGAACATAAATGAGCAGGAATAGAAAGCAGGATTGGTTTTGATGAAGAGACCATCCTTAATTGTTTCCACTGCTCCTCGTGAAAAGAGTTCTCAAAGATAAAAATATCACCATACGGTATCAAACTTTTAAGAAGATACTCACAATCTTGAAAGCTACTACTTTTCGATATCCGGAAAAGTATTGGTTTTCTTGAAGTACCTAGTGCTCCTATTTTAACAATCGTTTCTCTCAATCCAATCGATTCATCCACAACCGGGAAGAGGATGTTTTGACTTTTACGGTCATATGTAGCAGCAACATTCGGATGCTGAGCTTCCAATGTTACAGGTCCAATTTCAATAAAACCAAAGCCAAGATTGGAAAAGGCCTTTGTCCCAGAAAGCTGTGGATCAATTCGACCACTTAAACCAACAGGGTTAGAAAATGAGAGTCCAAATAGCGTTTTTTGAAGAGAGAATGATGGTTTCATATGTCCCAAAAACTCAATTAGAAAAGGACCACCAGGAAGATTTGCAATTATATTCATGCCTTTATGGATGAATTCACGCCCCGTGGTTCCTGGCATTCGGAATAATAGTGATTTGAAGAGAGGATGGTAAGACCAATCTGGCATAGTATCACTTCCAATTTACGGTAGTTAGTTATATTATATCATTAACTAAGGTTTGAATAAGAAGGAACTAAAGAATCAGGGGTACATGGTGAAGAGAAAAAAATGAAACTAAGGTTGTTGAAAGGGTAGAGCTGTTGGAATTTTTTACCATAAAAAATTTTCAAAGAATTCAATTTTCCCCAATAATTTCTATGATATGATAACAGTAAAAAAATCTATTTATAGAGGCAAACTTATGAAAATCTGGGGTCAAATCACTTTTGTATTTTTCACATTAGGAATAACCACTTACCATAATTTCTCTCATGGAGAGAGCGTCTTCACCATCGAGCTCCTCTTCTATGGGGCACTAGCATGGGCCCTTGGAAGGCAGTACGACAAGGCGAAGTATTATGAAAGGATTGCTAGATTAAGTGAGAAGAGTTATAAGAATTTATTAGATTCTCTGCCTAGTGCTATTATTATCCATAAAGATCAGCGGGTCATTTACGTAAATGATCTGGCGGTCACCATGTTTCGTGCTCCTAATCGAGAAGCATTAATAGGTAAACCAACTTTAGAACTCGTTACTCCTAAGTATGCAGATCAATTGAAAAAGAGGACAAAAGCTGCATCAAGTGGAATTAAACCTTTGAAAAGCGTTGAATACAAGTTGAAACGACAAGATGGAACTACGATGGATTTTGAGGTGTCATCACTAAAAATTATTTTTGAAGGAGTAGAGGCTGTTCTTTCTATCGGTAAGGATATTACGGAGAAGAATGAGCAGACAGATCAATTACTACAAAAATCAGAAAAACTCGCCCTTTTGGGACAAATGGCAGCGGGGATTGCTCATGAAATTCGGAACCCTTTAACGTCCATTCGTGGGTTCGTTCAATTGTTTAAAGGGGATCAAGACCAAAATGTGTATTATGATATTGTTCTATCAGAATTAGATCGAATCAATGGTATTGTAGGAGAGTTTTTATTTCTCTCGAAACCTACCACGACAGCGATGCAGGAGCATGACGTAAAAAAGCTGATAAGTGATGTTGTAACATTAATTCAAACTCAAACAATCCTTAGCAATATCCAAATAGGTATGGAATATGAAAGTAATCTCCCATATGTTTATTGTGATGAAAATCAGTTAAAGCAAGTATTTCTAAATATACTTAAGAATGCTACTGAGGCGATGCCAAATGGAGGAACCATTGACTTAAAGGTTAAAAAGGATAAAGAAAAAGTAGTGCTCATTCAAATTTCTGATCAAGGTGTGGGTATACCGAAAGAACGGATCCCGAAGCTCGGTGAACCTTTTTACACAACAAAGGAAAAGGGGACAGGGCTAGGTTTAATGACTTGTTATAAGATTATCGATAACCATCAAGGACAACTTCAAATTGAAAGTGAAGTAAATAAAGGGACTACAGTTCAAATTATCTTACCTTCTGCAAGTGATGTATTAAAAGAAACGGGCACAAGCTTTTAAATGTTCAAGATAACGTTATAACCTGTCATATAAAAGTAGAGTCTTGGGGTGGAATATGATTGTCGTTAGTGCGTGTTTAGCAGGATTGCCAGTTCGATATAATGGGCTTAGCTCCTTAGAAGAAAAAATACATAAACTAGTAAGTGAAAAGAAAGCCATCACTGCATGCCCTGAATTGCTAGGCGGGCTTGAAACTCCCAGGGAGCCAGCCGAAATTGTTGATGGTACTGGAGAAGATGTGCTGGATGGAAAGGCTAAGGTCTTAGATTGCAAGGGAAAGGACGTGACGGAGGCTTTTGTTGAAGGGGCCTATGAAACACTTGATGTTATCAGAAAAATTCAAGCAACAGTAGTCGTATTAAAAGAGAACAGTCCATCATGTGGAAGCGGGAAAATCTATGATGGTACCTTTACAGGTGAAAAAGTAGAAGGGCACGGTGTAACAGCAGCTTTGTTGATCAGAAATGGAGTGCGAGTCATTTCGGAGACGCAGTTTCTAAAAGAATATTAGTGGATGAAAGAAGTGCAAGGTTACTCCTGCGCTTTTTTTTATGCATGTTAAAAACCAAGTTCTTCCCTTTTTACGTCTAAAGTCTTAGTTAAAACTACTGCGGGGGCTCGTGTGCTCTCCTTCTTTTTCCAAGTATGATAAAAACAGATCATATGAGATGGAAGGTGTTACGTAGATGACAGGTATCGTTCAGTTACAAAATGTGACGAAGACTATTAAAGGGAAAACAATTATTGACTCTCTAAGCTTTGAAGTCAATAAAGGGGAGGTGTTTGGTTTTCTTGGACCAAACGGTGCTGGAAAAACGACCACAATCCGTATGATGGTTGGGTTAATCGGGATGACCTCAGGTGATATAAAAATCGGAGGCCATAGCATCCAATCTAATTTTGAGCAAGCGGTGAGTCAAGTAGGCGCTATTGTTGAGAATCCTGAGATGTACAAATTTTTAACAGGCTATGAAAATCTTATCCATTTTGCAAGATTGTCCAATCACGTCAATAAAGAGAAGATAGATGAGGTCGTTAAGCTCGTTAACTTATCCGATCGAATCCATGACAAAGTTAAGAATTATTCACTTGGGATGCGTCAAAGATTAGGAGTTGCACAGGCGCTGTTACATGAACCAGAAGTATTAATACTTGATGAGCCAACAAATGGACTTGATCCTGCAGGAATTCGCGAAATGAGAGACCATCTTAAAATGCTAACTAGAGAAAAGGGATTAGCCGTAATCGTTTCTAGTCACTTGCTTTCTGAGATGGAGATGATGTGCGATCGAATTGCGATCCTTCAAAAGGGGAAGCTTGTTGACGTACAAACCATTCAAGATTTTAAAAATGGTGTTGACCAGGTCACTGAATTTGACGTTGCTCCAATTGAAAAAGCTCTAGCCATTTTTCAATCAATGGGTATTCCGGCACGAAGAGGTGAAACAGGATTTACTTGTAGTATTACGAAAGAGGAGATTCCTTCTGTTGTAAATAGATTAGCCAGCGAAAATATAGACATATTTGGAATAAAGGAAGTAACCAAATCATTAGAGGAACGTTTCCTTGAAGTAACAGAAGAAAGAGAGGTATCCCTCCATGCTTAAGTTATTACAAAATGAGTGGATGAAAATTATTAAACGTCCAGGAACATTTGTGATGATGGGTCTTTTATTAGTAACCATTGTCCTTATGGGTGGAATCATTAAATACGAGAATCAAGATGTGAAGTTAAATCCGAACTGGCAGCAGGAAATCCAAACTACTATTGCTGAACAGAAGAAAAGTCTTGCACAGATGGAGAATGCCGCACAGGGGCAAAGAAAATATTTGGAGAAAAGTATTGCCATTAATGAATATCATTTGGATCATAATCTCGCTCCGAATGGGGAATATGCTATATGGAGCTTTGTTCAAGATGCATCAAGTTTAATACAACTAGCAGGATTATTTACAATTATTGTAGCAGCGGGAATCGTGGCGTCTGAATTTAACTGGGGCACAATCAAATTGCTTCTTATTCGACCAACCAGCAGAGCAAAAATCCTTTTAGCAAAATATACGACTGTAATTTCTTTTGCACTATTTATGCTGACTTTACTATTTGCCTTTTCCACTCTAGTCGGTTGGATCGCATTTGGAATGCCAGAACACGCAACACCTTATTTAAATTACTTTGATGGCAAAGTAACGGAAGAATCGATGATTTTTCACCTGATTAAATTTTATGGATTAAACTCGATTAGCATGATTATGCTTTCGACCATGGCTTTTATGATTTCTGCAGTATTCAGAAACAGCTCGCTAGCTATCGGATTATCGATCTTTCTTATGTTTACCGGGGCTCAATTTACGAATTTAATTGCCATGAAGTTTGAGTGGGCAAAGTATATTTTGTTTGCGAACACAGATCTTATGCAGTATTTTGAAGGAACGCCATTAGTAGAGGGAATGACATTAATTTTTTCTGTTCTTATGCTTGTCGCTTATTTTGTCCTTTTTCATAGTTTAGCCTTTTTCGTTTTCAAGAAAAGAGACGTGGCTGCATAGAGAAAATGACCACCATTTTGGGTGGTCATTTTCTTATCTTAATAAATCGAATTACTTCAACGATTAGGATAACTAGCACTAAGAAAAATAAAGCAGTATATATGGGGAATAGCAACAAGGCATTGACCCAAAGGTTTTTTGTCCACATTTTATGAATAAGAAGGGGTTCAATATCACTTTTCCTGCTGAAACGTGGGAACATAAAAAAGAGAAATACAGTTGCTAAAGCAAAGACCCCTATTCCTGTGGAACCATTGTTTTGCTCTCTTTCAATCGGTTGTGCTTGCTCTAAATTCTCCTCAGTGGAAGAGTCTTTCTTTTCCGAACTGGTAGTTGCCACTACTTCCATAGAAGCAACCTCTTGAATATTCTCTGCTTCTTTATTTACGGAGTACAATCCAACACCATTGGCTTTGGCTTCTAGCATTGCTGATTCTATGCGGTCTTCGTACTTATAGGTACCATAATCGTAAAAATCCTCGACTAAGCCAGCCTTCGTAATTTCCTCCTGGTGAAGCTTGCCATCAACAAACACCCAAGCTAACAAACGGTCATATTTGTCATAAAGGGAAGGTCCATCGGTTTCAATGGTTATTTGTCCTTTTTGTAACAAGGAACACGAGTAGTCGCTTGCTTCTTTTCCGTAAGGTTCCTGTTTGTTCGTGCTTTCAGGTGTATCAATGTATAGAAGTCTGGTTTTATAGGAAGATCCGTTAATTGAAAATGTAGCAGTGTCACCGTCTGTACATTTTTCTAATGTGGCATTGTACGTCTTCCCTAATTCCAATGGGATATTTGTTGAAGTCGCTGTGGAAGCAACTGCACTTTTTGAAAAAGTATACCCTTCAAGGTCCACTTTGCTTTCGGTTAATCCACTCGCACATGAGTTACTATTATGCTTTTTAATTAAAGTGATGAGCTCTGTCATACTGGTGGCGCTTTTAGCAAGATCCGTTGGCTCATGTAATAAGTACACGCAATCAGCTCTTCGGAAATGTCCGCCAAGCTCATCTGTTGATCCGTTATGCGCCAATGCCTGGAAAGGAAGGATGGACATAAGTACAAGGGTAATCATGATGGTAATAATCGGGGTCTTTCTAGTCAATAACGTTACCTCCTAAATCTAGTTGCTATCAGCTAATATATCATAACGAAAGAAATGCTGAAATAGTAATAAACCTGAAGCGGAGGTAATAAGAATGAATTGACTTCAAGGTTTCATTAATGAAAGGGGGCTACATTTCAATGAAAGCTTCTTTTTTAACAGATGATCATGATATGTTTAGAAAGGCTCTACGCAAAATGCTTGAAAAGGAAGCCTATCCATTTTTTAAACTGTGGGAGGACAAACGCCACATACCAAAGGGATTTTGGATCAAGCTGGGTGAAAATAGTTTTTTGTGTCCGTGTATTGATGAGAAATATGGTGGCTTAGGATTGGATTTTTCATATGCAATGATATTAATAGAAGAGCTAGAAAAGGTAGGACAGGGAGTTGCTAGCGGTATTTGCTTACACTCTGAAATCGTAAGCCCTTACATTGAGCAATTAGGAACGGAAGAGCAAAAGGAAAAATGGTTACCTGGCTTTATTGGTGGACAAATAATATCAGCCATTGCAATGACAGAGCCAGGGGCAGGTTCAGATTTAGCTGCCATACGAACGACGGCGAGAAGGGACGGAGACTTTTTCATCGTTAATGGAGAAAAAACATTTATTACAAATGGAACAGAGGCAGACCTTGTGGTAATTGTGTGTAAGACAGATCCGAAAGCTTCACCTGCTCATAAAGGGATTAGCTTACTTGTCGTGGAAGAGGGGACACCTGGTTTTAAGAGAGGAAAGAAACTAGATAAAATTGGTATCCATAGTGGAGATACAGGTGAGCTAATTTTTGAGGATGCAAAAGTCCCGGTAAGCAATTTACTTGGTGAAGAAGGAAAAGGCTTTTATTATTTAATGGAAAATCTCCAGCAGGAGCACTTAGTTGTCGCTCTACAATGCCAGATTGAAGCGGAAGTAATGCTTGAATTAACGATCGACTATGTGAAAAATCGCCAAGCATTTGGTCAATCGATAAGTAAATTCCAGAACACTCAATTCAAAATTGCAGAAATGGCCACTGAAATCGATCTAGGAAGAGTGTATGTGAATCAGCTGGTCGAGCGCCATGTGAAAGGAGATTCGATTGTAAAGGAAGTCTCGATGGCCAAGTGGTGGATTAGTGAAATGGCCAAGCGCGTGGCATCCGAATGTTTGCAGCTTCACGGTGGATATGGATATATGGAAGAATACGAGATTGCTAGACGATATCGTGACATTCCTGTTGCCAGTATCTACGCTGGTTCCACGGAGATTATGAAGAATATTATCGCCAAGCAGCTAAAGCTATAGTAGAGGCTTGAGGAAATCCTCAAGCTTTTTTTGTGATAATATGAATGTATGATTTCACTCAAAAGGAGAGTTGTTATGGAGACAGAATTGCTGCGGATTTTTAATGAGGACCATGAGCCAATTGGAGTTGCCACACGGGCTGAAATACATGAAAAAGGATACTGGCACGAGACGTTTCATTATTGGTTGATGGAGAAGGAGCAAGGGATCGATTACATATTTCTTCAGCTTCGAAGTCCAAAGAAAAAAGATTATCCGCATCTTTTAGATATTACCGCCGCCGGCCATTTACTTGCCAATGAAACAGTAGAAGATGGAATACGAGAGGTGAAAGAGGAGATAGGGTTGACTGTCCATATGGAGGAGCTGATGTCTCTAGGAATCCTCAAGTATTCCGTTAAAATGGAGCCCTTACTTGATAATGAGTTGGCTCATGTATTTTTACATAGAAAAAATGTTCCATTCAATTCATTTGTTCTACAGGAAGAAGAGGTCGCAGGCATATACCGAATGAAGTTTACGGATTTTTCTGCTCTTTGGAGGGATGAAACGGAGCACATTCCAATGCAAGGCTTTGAAGTTCAAAATGGAGAGAAATATTTTTATGAAAAATCTGTTGGCAAGGAACAATTTGTCCCTCATGATCAATCGTTCTATGAGGCTTTAATCAATAAAATACAGCAGGAGCTAAAATAGCTCCCATGCTGTTTGTAAAAGGTTAATCCCGGTATGAATTTCGCTTTCTGTTACACCACCATATCCGACCAATACTTTTGGCGTAAGCGGCTGGCTATTGCTGTCATAATAAACAGAAGTAGGATACACCCTAACGCCGACTTTTTCTGCATAACTTATTAACTGACTTTCGGTCATGTTGTTATGTACCTCGAGTAAAATATGTAATCCAGAATCAACTCCAATCACTGTTACGTGTTTTCCAAATTTTTCTGTAATTAGAGAGAGCAAGGTGGATTGTTTTCTTCTATAGGTGGTTCGCATTTTCTGTAAATGACGACTCCAGTGACCTTCTTTCATAAATAGATACAAAGTTTGTTGATGCAGTCTTGATACGGTCTGCTTATAAATGGAAAAACGATTTTGATATCTTGAAAGAAGGGGAGGAGGAAGTACCATATAGCTAATTCTTAAAGAAGGAATCAATGATTTTGAAAAGGTACCAAGATAGATAACCCGTCCCTGATGATCAAGACCTTGTAGCGAAGGAATGGGTCTTCCTGTATGGCGAAATTCTCCGTCGTAATCATCCTCAATAATATAACTATCCGTTTCCTTTGCCCATTTCAATAGTTCCATTCTTCGTGAGATTGGCATCACCATTCCCAATGGAAACTGATGCGAGGGGGTCACATACGCTACGGTTGCCTCACTGTCTCTTAAATCTTCCATTTTAATTCCATCTTGATCTAAATTAATTCCGAGAAGCTTGACACCTTGGTCCTTAAACGCCTCCCGCGAGCGGTGAAAGCCCGGATTCTCCATTGCATAGACTCTTTCTCGTCCAATCAGCATCGTTAGAAAGGTAACCATATATTGTGTGCCAGCGCCAATTAAGATTTGATCAGGTTCACATCTAACTCCACGCGATTGGTATAAATACTTGGCAATTTCGATGCGAAGAGGGAGGTCTCCTTGCCGGTGGCCACTTAATAAGAGATAGCTTTCATCTTCATAAAGGCTTTGTACAGTCAGTTTACGCCAGGTAGTAAACGGAAACTCATTTAATGCAATGTTTCCGTGGCCAAAATCCACTTTTATGGGCTCTGCTTGAGGTACCTTTTGATGGCTGACACGCTCTTCTGTGTGTTCATTTTCGATCGGTTGCCTATCCATTTCAAGTTCAGTGACAAACAGTCCCTTTCGCGGTTCACTTTTGACATACCCTTCCGCGATTAACTGTTGATAAGCTGTCTCAACGGTTGTTTGGCTGATTCCCAAATGTATAGACAGCTTTCTTTTTGAAGGCAATTTTGTTTCTGGAGTGAGTCTCCCTTCAACCATTTCTTTTTTAAAAAAAGAATAAAGCTGTAAGTAAAGTGGCTCCGCATGATCTGGATCTAAAGTTACTGTGATTTCAAGGATATGTATCTCCTCCTTCTATTCAATCTGGCGTGGTTAATTATAACATATCTGGCACTTTGGAGATAGCCAGTAGATGAGTAAAATAATAAAAAAAGGAGGATGAAACATGATTACAATACACTATGATGAAAATAAAAAAATTACTGCAGAGGAACTGGCAGACGTTTTTCGCAAATCTGGCATAAGAAGACCCGTTGAGGACCTGCCTAGACTACAAAAAATGATTGACCAAGCAGATATTACTATGACAGCATGGGACGGAAGGAGACTTGTAGGTATTGCAAGAGCCATTACCGATTTTAGTTACTGCTGCTATTTATCAGATTTAGCCGTTGATCAAGATTACCAGAATCAAGGGATTGGAAAAGAACTCGTGAGACGCGTTCACGAACGGTTAGGAGAAGAAATATCTTTAATCCTTTTAGCATCACCGATAGCCATGTATTATTACCCGAAAATTGGTTTTAAACAAATCGAGAATGGTTATATTATCCCTAGAAAATAGAAAAAAACCAAATTTAATGGGAAATTTGGATGATTCGATGAAGATTTTTGTCGAAATTTGGAATACTGTATAGTAAGAGAATAGAGAAGGGGTGGTCACTTATGAACTATCATTCCGTCTGGTATATTGCGTTAGTGGCCGCAAGTAGCTTTCTTTTCTTATATACTTACTCTAAAAAGAGGAATCAGCCAGTTTTCTTATTATTGTTAGCGGCTATTGGGTTTGGTTATATCATTGAGGGTGCTATCTATAACTTTCTGCATAGTTACGTGTATTACCCGCATTTTATTACTAGTAATCCTACGTATGATAGTAATCTTGGAGCCATTGCTTCTAATGCATTTGTCTTACCAGTTATCGCTGTTTTTCTAGCGACCTTCAGAAAGAATTGGAGATGGTCACTGTTCTTTTCGCTCATGCTCATTGGTATTGAATGGTTGTTCATAGAGATTTCTATCTATAAACATAATTGGTGGAGAAATGAGTTTACCTTTTTCGGATTATTATTTGTATATTTTCCAATCATCAAATTGTTGGACCGGTGGTTATTGAATAAACAAGAGGGTATTCGCCACTTTTTATTATTGTTCTTGATTGTTAGTCCCATTTTAGGAACGATTCATATGCTTCCCCTCATGTTTTTTTCCAATCGTTATTACGATTTGGGATGGTATGATAATGTGTTTCAGGATACCAATGCATTTGCAGCCATTTACTATATATGTTCAGGTCTAACTATAACGGCCTTAGCAAAATGGAAGATAAGATATAGATGGCTTAAATTTATCTTTTTAATAATCAGCCTGTTTTCTATTACGCGTTTCTTGTTATTTACCGGAATCCTACACATTTTTGTTTGGTGGGATCCATATTTATATATTACATTCCCTGCAATTGTTTTGATCCTAGCAGAAAAGGTCAGTAAGATATTGGGGAAGCGTTCCGAATTTCCATCCGAAAAATAGCACAGTGAGTCAACTGTGCTATTTGCTGTGTAAAAGTTCTTTATTATGGAGAAACTCGAAACATAGGGGGATTCTCCTAAAAAATGTCTCTAAATAGGAGATGCTCGGTCATGGTAAATGTACTCTATGCGTCCGTCTGGATTTTTGCGATGTGGAAATGGGGCGACTGGAAAAATTGGCAAAAATACTACCCAACCATTCTTTATTTGATCATAGGGGATTTTCTCTATTTGTATTTATTGTCAGATCTCTATCCTATGTGGAGATACCATCCACCTGATATCGACAAACAAGCAGGACTCACGAATACACATATTTCATTATCCATCATGATAATTAAATATCCTGCCACTACACTCATCTATTTATCCAAATTCCCGAGCACACGTAGCAAACAGGTTTATTACATATTAGGTTGGACTTGTTTGTACATGATCAATGAAGGGATCGACTATAAAACAGGTCTCATACAATACACTAATGGTTGGAGCATCAAGTGGTCTATTGCATTCAATTTGATGATGTTTACTACATTATGGGTCCATCATCGCAGGCCAATTTTAGCATGGGCTTTTTCTATTTTATTCATCTTATCATTGTGGCAAATCTTTGATGTACCGTCCAAGGTTTTCCGGTAAAAATTCTTACGATTTTCATAGGTTAGATATGAAAATTGTCGAATTTTGTCCGATATAGAAACTGACACAGAAAATATCACATCTATGCGGAGAAAACAGATGAATAAAAGAAAAATCACTTTACAATCAATCATATTATTATTAATAGCATTTGCGATGCTTGGAACGTATCTTGGAGTAATGATTTCTAGTATCGTCGTTAGTAAAGAAAATAGAGAAAAAGGCTATTTAAGTGAAAATCAGGTGTACGCAGAAAAGCTGGCAGACACAACAGATTTACTTTTTCGAAATATGTTGCAAACGCTTAAGGTGAGTGCCGGTTCGATTCATCCATTTACTCAGAATAGTGATCAACTATATGCAGAGTTAAGCCAAGTATTAACTTCAACAAACTTTTTTAATTCGGTTTTTTTAGTCGACAAAGAAGGAAAAATTGTCCGCTCTGCCCCACTTTTTGATTTAGAAGGAGTAAAGATTGATACTATTGGAGTAAATGAAGCAATTAACAAGAAGATGCCGCTTATCTCCCAGCCATATATAAGTAAGGTGACGAATAAACTAATAATCCTCATCTCTATACCGGTATTTGATGATAAGGGAGCGTACTTCGGTTTTCTTGGTGGAACGATTTACTTAAGTGAAGACAATAGCATCAAAGATACTTTAAGTCTTCATCCGAAGCATGCAGTTGATTCTTATGTGTATGTAGTGGATTCAGAAGGTAATATCATCTATCATCCAGAGAAAAATCGAATGGGTGATAATGTTATAGAAAATGGTGCCGTTAAACGTGTTGTAGAGGGTAAAGATGGTAACATTGAAATAACAAACTCGAAAGGAATTAGAATGCTGGCTGGTTATGCACATGTAAAAACGAGCGACTGGGGAATTGTGAGCCAGACTCCTAAAAATTCTTATATTCAACCTTCTATCGAATTAATAAAGCAGGTTGGAAAGGTTACTCTTCCGTTCGTAATCTTGGTTTTGGTCATTTCTATTTATCTATTGAGAAAATTTGTACATCCACTTCGAGAGTTAGCCCAGTATGCTCATCAAGTGGCTGAAAAAACAACGATTAAAAGGCCAGAAATTACTGAAGGTTATTTCGAAGTGAATGAGTTAAAACACACGATGTTTTTAATGGTAGACCATTATCGAACACAAATTCAAATGTTTGAAAACGAAGCTACACTAGATCCATTAACTGGTTTGTTAAATCGTCGAACTCTACAAAAGCGAATACATGAATTTAAAGAGTATTCGATCATTCTATTCGATATTGATCATTTTAAAATGGTTAATGATACGTATGGACATTTAATGGGGGATGAAGTTTTAAAATTCTTATCGGACCTTATTCGTAAACAAACAAGAGAATGTGACATTAGTTTCCGTTACGGTGGAGAAGAGTTTTTGATTCTCCTACCGAATACTACTTTAGAAGAAGCGTACCAAATTGCTGAAAGAATCAGGAAAACAACAGAAGAAACAATCAGTCCCATTGGTACGGCAGTTACAATTTCAGTTGGTGTCGGAAATATGCCAAACACCGCCAGCCATCACAATGAGTTATTTAATTTGATTGACCAAGCCTTATACCGAGCAAAAGGGAACGGACGAAATCAAACAGTGAAGGCGGACGAAGTCAAATAAGGATCACAAGAAACGCTTGTCACATATTTGGGGCAAGCTTCCCTAATGTAGGTTTGCTTCCAATCTTACTAGGGAAAATGTAAAGGGATTACATAAAACACAATTATTTTAAAAGGACTACTAGGGGATTTACAGAAACTCATTTTTTCGTTAGACTGTGCAGAGTGACAATGAAAGGAGGAATATGTATGGTTAAAGATATTATTCTCGTACTAGTTCTTCAGTTAATTTACGTTCCAACTTTTACACTGAGAACAATTTTCCTAGTAAAAGGGTTGAGAATGCAGGCAGCATTTCTAGGGTTACTTGAGGCACTCATATACATATTCGGACTATCGATCGTATTTAATGGGGAGCAAAATGTAGTTGTGATGATTGTGTATGCCATTGGATTTGGATTAGGTATCATCATTGGATCCATGATAGAAGAAGCATTAGCGATTGGATATACTACGATTCAAGTAATTTTAACCAATAAAAATATGAACCTCGTTGATCAGCTTCGTAAAGATGGCTATGGCGTGACTGTTTACGAAGGTGAGGGAATCGAAGCCATTCGATATAAATTAGAGGTATTAACGAAGAGAAACCAAGAAGAAGGTTTATACGACATGATTCAGCAATATGAACCGAATGCGTTTATTATTGCCTATGAACCGAAAACATTTAAAGGTGGTTTCTTGCTTAAGGCAATGAAGAAAAGGAAGAAAATGAAAAAACAAATTGAGGAAAACCACGTCTAATGATAGAAACACATCTGACCTTAATCAGATGTGTTTTTAATTGTATTAAAGTTAAGCACCTTTTCGTTTCGAACGATTTCAGAAATATAATTCATCGTGATAGTTGCAGCTTCATCGAAATTATAGGTTCTACGATTGTTTAAGATATTCGTAAACATTCCTTGCCAAATAAGAATGGTTATTTCATTAATTGCGTCAATATTTTCTTCTTTGATATGCCCCGCTTTACTTGCAAGTTCAAGGACGGACCTACCTCTTTTAGAGACATTTCTTTCAAATAATACGGGTTTAAGTTCATCAGGGATGTTTATCAAGTCACTTGGATAAGTTTTGTAATATTCTTCTAGTAGCTTTTCCGGGTTTTCACCTAAATCCATTATAAATACAGCATTAAAAATTTCTGGTGTCTCAAATGAGTGTTTGCAAAAGCACTCCCATGCCAATAAGTACTGTTCGAGCGGATCTTTCGCCCTTTGCATGTAGATAGCGACTTCATCCGTATATGATTTTAGAAACTTCATGGAAGCAAAAAAGATCAGATGAGAAACTTCCGAAAAATAATTATAGATTGTTGCACTATTATATCCGGCACGGTCAGCTACTTTACGAATTGTGATTTTATCTAAACCTTCCTCTTGAATAATATCAGCTGTTGAGTCCACAAAGTACTTCCACATTCTACTTTTTTTAATTTCCTTTTTGTTCAACGATCATTCTCCTCACAAATGTATATTTATATTCTATCTTAATTATCTGAATATTTCATATTGTTTTGGTATTTTTTATATGTTATTATAACCATAGTTAAAAAATAATCATGATTATTTTTTATATTATCATGTAAAGAGCTGTTTGGTTGAACTTTTTCATCAAAAACAAAAAAAGGGGTTGAATGCATGGAAAAGGTGAAAATTGATCCATTTGTGTTTTGGTCATCGTTAGTAGTAATTGTTGCAGCTACACTTTTATTAGTGTTAAATCAAGAATCGGCAGAACCGGTGTTAAACAATCTAATGACAGAAATTACTTATAAGCTAGACTGGACCTTTCAACTCCTAACGGTTGGACTTTTTGTTTTACTAATTTGGTTGGTTTTCGGACGATATGGAAAGGTGAAACTTGGGGAAGGGCAACCTGAATTCTCTAATTTTAGTTGGGGTGCTATGCTTTTTTGTGCGGGTATGGGAACAAGTATTATGTTTTGGTCGATAATGGAGCCAATCTACTATTATATTGGCCCACCATTTGGTATCGAACCCAGAACTAATGAAGCAGCAGAGTGGGCCGTTACATATGGATTATTTCATTGGGGCATTTCCGCTTGGTCATTATATGCACTACCAACAGTCACGATTGCGTATTCGTTCTTTGTAAAAAAGCAAACATCATTAAAAATTAGTACAGCATGTCGTGGAGCATTAGGTAAATACGCAGACGGTTGGGTTGGGAAAATTATAGATATTTTAGTGATTTGGAGTCTTGTTGGTGGTTTAGGAACCTCCCTAGGTCTTGGTGTACCAATGATTTCAGCAGTAATAGGTGAAATTTTGGGTATGAAGCAATCACTCGGTCTCAGTATTGTCATAATTTTAATTTGGACAGTCATTTATTGCTCTAGTGCTTATCTAGGACTTTATAAAGGAATCCGTAAGCTAAGTGATATCAATGTTTATCTAGCATTGGGTCTTGCTATTTTTGTTCTCCTAGTAGGACCAACTTTATTTATCCTCTCTTATTTCACAAATAGCCTTGGTTTAATGCTACAAAATATCGTTCATATGAGCTTTTATACAGATCCAATAGATAAAGGTGGATTTCCACAGGCATGGACAGTTTTTTATTGGGCATGGTTTGCTGCTACAGCACCTTTTATGGGTTTATTTGTTGCTCGTATTTCCAAGGGAAGAACAATTAAAGAGCTAATAAGTTCGATTCTTCTTTGGGGTTCATTAGGAAGCTGGCTCTATTTTGCAGTTTTTGGTGGCTACGCCATGCATCTCGAGCTCAATAATATTCTACCAATCACTCAAATTTTAAGTGAACAAGGCGGGCCAGCTGTTGTGGTAGAACTATTAAACACTTTACCTCTTAATAAGTTAGTTCTCATTTTCTTTGTAGTATTAGGTTTCATTTTCTTAGCTACATCACTTGATTCTGCCACATACATTTTATCAGCAATTGCAACGAAAGAATTAAAGGATCAGCAAGAGCCTGCACGCTGGCATCGATTATTGTGGGGAGCAATTCTTGCGATCATGGCAGTTGCGTTATTAATGGTGGGTGGTCTAAAGGTGATTCAAACATCATCTGTTATTGTTTCTGTTCCTGTTATTATTATTTACTTGTTATTAGCAATTTCCTTAGTTAGATGGTTAAAGCAGGATTTTGGAACTGAACAAACCATTCTAAATCACGAAAGAATAGTAACAGGAAGAAAGTCTGGCTTTACAGACAAGGAGGGAAGTTTTTAAAAGAATAAGAGTGTTCTTAGGGAGGTTTTTCCATGGTTTTTAATGTGCGTGATGCTAACCTGTGCATCAAAACAGAATATACTCATCAAATTCAAGAGATAGAACATGTATGGATTCCCATGTCAGATGGTACTCGGTTGTCTGCGCGTATATGGTTACCAGTTGATGCTGAGCAAAATCCGGTACCAGCTATACTAGAATATATTCCTTATCGAAAAAATGATTTTACCGCGTTGAGAGACTCAATTCGTCATCCTTATTTTGCAGGACATGGGTACGCAAGTATACGAGTAGATATGAGAGGGTCTGGTGATTCAGACGGAATTCTTTATGATGAGTACTTAGCTCAGGAGCAAGAAGACGCATTAGAGGTTTTAAGCTGGATATCCGAACAATCATGGTCAACAGGAAGTGTTGGGATGATAGGAAAGTCTTGGGGAGGTTTCAATGGTCTTCAGGTTGCAGCTCGACAGCACCCTGCTTTAAAAGCAATTATTACTTTGTGTTCAACAGATGATCGATACGCCGACGATGTACACTATATGGGGGGATGTCTTCTAGCTTCGGATATGTTGTGGTGGGCTTCCACCATGCTTGTCTACAATGGACGTCCTGCAGACCCTCGGATAGTTGGGGAAGAGTGGAGAAGTTCTTGGCTTGAGCGACTGGAAAAAACACCGCCATTTGTTGAGAAATGGGTAGAACACCAGCGTCGTGACGATTATTGGAAGCATGGGTCCGTATGTGAGGATTATTCAAAGATTAATATACCCGTCTTTGCTGTCGGTGGCTGGGCAGATGGCTATACAAATGCAATTTTTCGATTGCTTGAAGGGTTGAAAGGTCCACGAAAAGGATTAATTGGTCCGTGGGCCCATGAGTATCCAGAGGTAGCTATACCAGGACCTGCTATTGGTTTTCTACAGGAATGCCTTCGTTGGTGGGATCAGTGGTTAAAAGGGAAGGATACCGGTGTGATGGAGGAGCCTTTACTAAGGGCTTGGGTGCAAGATAGTGTCCCTCCACAAGTAGATTATAAGGAAAGGCCAGGGAAATGGGTGGCAGAGGCAGAGTGGCCTTCACCCAATATCCTATTTAAAGAGTACTGGTTAGGTGAGGAAAAGTTAGCAGAAACGGCGTTAGCGGAAAAAATAGTTACCATTCCGAGTGTACAAAGTCATGGATTGTATTCGGGTGTTTGGTGTCCGTTTGGGCAACCGGGTGATTTAGCCTCTGATCAGCGATTCGAGAATGGATCAGCCATCTGTTTCTCTTCAGCCCCCTTACAACATGACGTTGAAATTCTCGGATTTCCAGAAGTATCTGTAGAATTGTCTTCTAATAAGCCTAATGCTTTACTTTCTGTTCGGCTATGTGATGTGGACGAAGATGGGGCATCGACATTAGTAAGCTGGGGACTACTGAATCTAACTCACCGAAATAGCCATGAGCATCCAACTCCATTGGAACCAGGGGAGCGCTATACAGTAACTATTCAATTAAATGCAGTTGGTCATAAGTTGAAAGCTGGTCACCGATGGCAAGTGGCATTATCTCCAACGTACTGGCCCCATGCTTGGCCATCAGCAGAACCAGTTACGTTACAATTATTCTCTGGAAAAAATACAAAAGTGAGACTTCCATTACGTATTTCCTCCCCACTAGATAGTACACTCCATGTATTCGGAAGACCGGAAACGGCTCCCGTTATGGAAAGAAAGATTCTAAGAGAAGAAAGCCGTTCACGTAACATCTCTCATAATCTACTAACAGGTGAATGGGTGCTTGAGGATTACTCTGATGAAGGAACACGTCACTTAATAAGTAACGATATTGAGTATGGAAGTGAAAATAGAAATATATATCAGATTAAGGATGGAGATCCACTATCTGCGAAAGTAACCTGTGAATGGACATTGAATATAGGTCGAGGAAATTGGCAGACTAGGCTTGAAAGTTTCAGTACGATGAGTGCAGATAAAAGCACTTTTTTTATAAAAAATGAATTAAATGCGTTTGAGGGGGAGAAACAGGTGTTTAGTAAAACGTGGACATCTGAGATTCCTCGTGATTTCGTATAGTGTTAGTAGCCCTTGCATTTTTATATGTAAGGGTATTTTTTTACAATTTCAAATTATACAATTACACTATAGATAAAGGGGAGTTGGATACGTTGAAAAAAATAACTTTTAAAGAAACGATTTGTACCGAGAATGAACTTCGATCCATGATAGGGTTTCCAAGTGAACTGGTGAAAAACAAGACCATTTCTATTATTGATGACCATTGTAGAGATTTTATTTCAAAGTCGCCTTTTTTAGTATTATCCACGTCTGACAAGGAAGGTTATTGTGATGTGTCACCGAGGGGAGATTTACCTGGATTTGTACACGTATTAAATGAAAACCAGTTAGTCATCCCTGAAAGACCTGGGAACAAGCGAATGGACTCTATGCGCAATATTTTATCTAACCCACGAGTGGGCTTGATCTTTTTCATCCCTGGTCTGGGTGAAACATTGCGGGTAAACGGACAGGCTACCCTGATAAAAGATCCGGAAATACTGGAGAGTATGGCCGTAAAGGGAAAGTCGCCGTTAGTAGGTATTGCTGTTGATGTGGAAGAGTGTTTTATTCATTGTGCAAAAGCATTTATTCGATCAGGTTTATGGGAACCATCTTCATGGCAGGAGAAAGGATTATTGCCTTCAGTGGCTTCTATCATTTCTGACCATGTGAATTTACCGAATACGACTGCTAAGACGGTAGAGGAAGGGCTGAAAGAAAGCTATAAGGAAAGACTTTATTAAGACAGTGTGTGAGAATTCGTCCTTGTGTTTTAAATTGACAATGTTTGTGAAGAGGTGTACATTTAACTCGGGTTAAATACTTCTTTCTTAAAGGGTGAAATAGAACCGATGAGTTCCAATCAAGCACTAGACTTAAAGCTATTAAAAAAGTTTAAAAACGAACTAACAAGATTTATGATGCTATATCAATTTGGTATTGATGAGTTAAATACGAAAATTGATATTCTAAAGCAGGAATTTCAATATATTCATGATTACAGCCCCATTGAACATGTAAAATCTAGAATCAAATCACCAGAAAGTATTCTTAAAAAGGTACAAAGAAAAAATCTAGATTTATCATTGCCAAGCATAAAGGAAAACATTAAAGATATTGCGGGCATTCGGATTACCTGCTCCTTTATTTCAGATATTTTTGAGATAAGTAGAATGCTGGAGAACCAAAGCGATATCGAAATAGTGGAAAAGAAAGATTATATTAATCATCCGAAACCAAATGGCTATCAAAGCTTGCATTTAATCGTGAAAATTCCAGTTTTTATGTCAAATGGCATTGAATATGTATATGTGGAAGTACAAATCCGTACCATCGGGATGGATTTTTGGGCAAGTCTTGAACATAAGATTTATTATAAATTTGATAACGAAGTTCCCGCTTATTTATCAAAAGAACTGAAAAACGCTGCAGATACAGTAGCGATGTTAGACAAAAAAATGGAAGTTTTACATGAAGAAATACGTAAGCTGGATAACGATGATGACATAGAAAATGAGCTTAACCTTTTAAATGCCAGCGGGAAAAAACTAAATATTCCGATGGCACTCTTAGAGAGCTTGTCTAAGGATAAAGAGTAGCAGAAACATATGAAAAAAGGACGATTGAATATTGAACTATACCCCATAAAATGGACAGTTTAATAAAGAGACTTAAGCTGCCAACAGATGACTTCGGTATTGAGCCGGA
>NZ_JBPCCH010000012.1:0-118554 GCF_050971805.1 Robertmurraya mesotrionivorans
GTGGCGATAGCGAAAAGGTCACACCCGTTCCCATACCGAACACGGAAGTTAAGCTTTTCAGCGCCGATGGTAGTTGAGGGTTTCCCTCTGTGAGAGTAGGACGTCGCTAGGCAAAGAAAAAAGCACCTGAGTGGGTGCTTTTTTGTTGTGTGTGTTTCTAATTGACTGTATGCTCGTATTTTTGTCTTTGAAGGTTAATTAGAAAGGCTCTATCTACCCGTAAGCAACTCCAGTTGCCTCAAATATTCAAACAGGAGGACTCTATCTGCCCGCAAGCAATTCCTTACCCCGCAAACGGTCAAATAGAAATGCCAAATGCCCAATGGTCAATCTACTGTCTCGTAAAACAAAAGAGCACCCTCACAGGTTAACGGGTTCTGTTACCTGTCACAAAAATCCAAAATGTATATTAAAATGACCATCAATTTGTATGTGAATTTGAGGGTCATTTTTTATTGATATAACGCGAATAATTATAAAAATAGACCTGAAACTGTAGTCCAATTTGTATATCAAAATGTAAGGTTACAGAGATTTCTGTTACCTCGCAAATTGGACTGCAAAATGCTGTGTTTTTTATTTACAAAACCACGTTTTTCTTTTGACTTTGGCTCTGTAATTATTCATTGATGATTTCGTATAGGTAAGAGAATTAATAGGCGGAGAATTTCCGGCTAATGTATATAGAGGAAGCTTAAGAAGCAGAAATAAGCGGAGGAATTCCGGTTAACTGCTCTAAATAAGCCAAAATTCAAAGATTTGGATCACATAAGCGGAAAAACTCCGCTTATTCTTAAGGAAATATGGGTATTTCCCAATTTAAACGGAATTTTTCCGGTTATTTTTCAAACTTAGAGAAATCAACATCAGTTTTATAACAGTACCTTGGCCATAAAATGCATGGCACTTTGTAATATTCTTACACAACAAAAAGCCCTGCATTTTGCAGGACACAATGTATAACAAAATAAGGAGATTTTTCAAACGTATTTTTTTAAAAAGTGACAGGTATCTGAACCCGTTACGCACAGGTGCTTTTTTTCGACCTCACCTAATGCTTCAAATGATACGGCAAGGTCGAAACAATAACATTTTTTCTATAAAGCAAGAAGGAACGGATTAGAAGGCTTGATTGGTTATGGAGCATATTATGCCAGCCTTTTTTCGGAATGAACTGAGGGATTAACACAGTTACCCGGTAATTAGACTCACTGGCTTTATGCTCGACTGTGTCGACAAATTTGGTGAGTGGGTGAATAATGCTTCTATAATGAGAATGTAAGGTGACCAATCGTACGTCAGGCTGCCACTTCTTCCATTTTTCTTCAAAGCGTTTTTCTTCTTCACGATCAAAGGCTACGTACACAGCAATTACTTGGCTTGCTGATAGTGACTTAGCATAGTTAATGGAATTCTCCACTACATGGGTAATGCCAGCCACAGGTACGATGATGACATTTCCTTCGATGGGAAGTGCTTCTTCACAAGTGGTGACCCGAAGCTGATCCGCAATTGCCTCATAGTGCTTATGGATTTTATGAAAGATCAGTACAATCACGGGAATAAAAACAAGAACCGGCCATACCTGGCTAAACTTTGTGATAAAAAACATTAAAGTAACCACGAAACTTATAAGAGCACCGGTTGTATTTATCGCGAGCTTTGATACCCAGCCGGTTGGCTTTTCGCGAATCCATTTCACCATCATTCCAGTTTGAGAAAGGGTAAATGGTATAAAGACACCCACCGCATACAATGGGATTAAATTTTCTGTATGTCCATGAAAGATTATAATTAGCAAGATGGAAGCAAAACCTAAAATAATAATACCATTTGAATAGCCTAGTCGATCGCCTCGAAGTGTAAACATACGAGGAATAAATTTATCATTTGCTAAGTTTACGGCTAATAATGGGAACGCCGAGTATCCTGTATTTGCCGCTAGTATTAAAATTAAAGCGGTTGTCCCTTGAATGAAGAAGTACATAAATGTTCGACCAAAGGTTTGGCTAGCAATTTGTGAGACGACGGTTTCTTCTGCCTTTGGTGTAATGCCGTAATAATAAGCTAAGACGACAATTCCAGATAATAGAATCGCGAGCAGTGTACCCATTAACATAAGTGTCCTTGCCGCATTTTTTGGTGCCGGATCTTTAAAGTTTGGAATGGCATTTGATATAGCTTCGACACCTGTTAGCGCAGAGCTACCTGATGCAAATGCCTTAAGTAAAAGGAATAAGCTAATTCCCGCTACTGGTGTTCCAATGGGCGTATGCAGTTCAGGAGGTACCTGACCTGTAATCACCTTAAATAAACCAACTCCAATTAAGAGAAATAAGGCTAGAACAAATAAGTAAACTGGATAAGCAAGAATAGAGGCAGATTCTGTTACGCCTCTTAAGTTTAGAATCGTTAAAAAGATAACAAAAATAATCGCAATTTCCACATTATAGTCATGTAAAGCTGGGAAGGCTGAAGTAATCGCATCGGTACCTGCTGAAACACTTACAGCCACTGTTAATATATAGTCAACCAATAGGGACCCTCCGGCCACTAGTCCTGGATTTACACCCAGATTGGTCTTAGATACCACATAGGCACCACCACCGTGGGGGTATGCATAAATGATTTGTCGGTAAGATAATATTAGGGCCGTTAATAAAAGAAGAACGCCAATCGCTATGGGAATAGAGTACCAAAAAGCAATGGCACCTATAGAAACGAGAACAATAAGTATTTGCTCTGGTCCATAGGCAACAGATGATAAAGCATCCGATGATAAAATCGCTAATGCTTTTGTTTTATTTAACTTTTGTTCACCTAACTGGTCAGACTTCAAAGGTCTGCCAATAAGTAATCTCTTAATAGAAGAGACCATGTTTTACACCACCATCTAGCAAGATATAATGAAAAAAATCCACAAAAAAAGTCTACAAGCCATCAAGAAATAAGACTTGTAGACATTAGCAATTTTGCTCCACAAGCTTCACCTTCCTTCTCAAAAAACGCTTACGAGGTTAGCTGTCGGATTCGGGCCTCATGAGTAGCCCTACCTATTAAAGGATTCACCCCCGGACATTTTGGGTCCCCCGTACCAATGGTTTCAGCGATTTAAGAATATGAAACTTTGATTATCATACTCCCGCAATTTAAAAATGTAAATGAAAATTTTGTTAACTATTTTGGGGCTTAAGTAAGCACAAAGTAGACTTCTATTACCCCGTATAAATGGGTATAATAGGTTAACTATTAAAGGACATTGAAAGGACTATTTAACATGACAAAACCAAAAAAAGCCATTTTTGAAGTTGAGGAAAACGAAACATTAAGTGATTGTCTTGAACGAATGTCGAAAGAAGGGTATACTCCTGTAAAAAGGACAGAAAAGCCAGTTTTTCAAGAGGTAAAAGATGCGGGTGAGGTTACTTATGAGCCGATCGCCAGGAAAATCGTATTCGAAGCTCGGTTAATAGAGTAAAACACGAACATTAACTATACTTAAATTATAAACGTTCGACAATTTCATTGACAGATTATATAACAGATTGTAATATAGACATGAGATTAAATTCAGAAATAGCCCTCGTATAATAATGGGAATATGGCCCATAAGTTTCTACCCGATTACCGTAAATGATCGGACTATGAGGAAATGTGATATGCCCGGAGTAAGAGGCGCTTCTTTTGTGTCTCTTCCATCTTGTATGAACAAGCCCGGACAGATTCCTTTCCTCGTCATGGAAAGAATCTGTGTGGGCTTTTTATATTATTTAGCTAGGAGGGGTACAATGGAAGCACTAGTTGGAATTATTATGGGAAGCAAATCCGATTGGGAAACTATGAAACTAGCGTGTACAGTGCTAGACGATTTAAATATACCGTATGAAAAGAAGGTGGTATCTGCACATCGAACTCCAGACTTGATGTTTGAATATGCAGAAACGGCTCGAGATCGTGGAATAAAGGTAATTATTGCAGGAGCAGGTGGAGCAGCTCACCTTCCTGGAATGGTGGCAGCAAAAACAACTTTACCGGTTATTGGTGTTCCAGTTCAATCAAGGGCGTTGAACGGTTTAGACTCCCTACTATCGATTGTGCAAATGCCTGGAGGTGTTCCGGTAGCAACTGTTGCAATTGGAACGGCTGGTGCAACAAATGCTGGATTGCTTGCAGCTCAAATTTTAGGAGCATTTAATGAAGAGATTGCTTTAAAGCTTCAGGAGAAAAGAGAAGCAACCAAACAAACCGTTTTGGAAAGTAGTGATGAACTTGTCTAATCCAGTGATTTTACCAGGACAAACGATTGGGATTATCGGTGGTGGACAGTTAGGCAAAATGATGGCCTTATCGGCAAAAGCTCAAGGGTACCGAGTGGCTGTCCTTGATCCTGCGGAGGATTCTCCTTGTGGCCAAGTATCTGATATTAGCATTGTGGCAGGGTATAACGATCTTGAGGCAATCAAAGAACTTGCGAGTGTGAGTGATGTCATCACATATGAGTTTGAAAATATCGATGCAGAAGCTTTAAAATGGCTTGCAGAGCATGCCAATGTACCACAAGGAACCCAATTACTAGAAATCACTCAAAATCGAATTACAGAAAAAGCTGCCATTGAAAAGGCTGGAGTGAAGGTGGCTCCTTATGCGGTCATCCTATCTGTACAAGACATTTATGATAATATAAAAAGGCTTGGATTTCCTGCTGTTTTAAAGACAGCTACTGGTGGATACGATGGCAAAGGTCAACTGGTCATCAAGACTGAAAAGGATCTGCCATTGGCTGAGAAGTTACTAGAACATGGTTCATGTGTGTTAGAGAAGTGGATTCCTTTTGAAAAGGAAATTTCAGTAATCGTTGTTCGCAGTGCAATTGGGCAGACTGAAGTGTTCCCAATTGGAGAGAATATACATCGAGACAATATTTTACATGAGACAATTGTTCCGGCTCGAATTAGTAGAGATGCAGCTGAAAAAGGATTTGAGCTTGCTGAAAAGCTTGCATCAGCCTTACAGTTGGTTGGCACTCTTGCAGTTGAGATGTTTCTTACAAAAGATGACGATATTTATATCAACGAGCTGGCACCACGTCCACATAATTCAGGGCATTACACAATTGAAGCATGTGAAACCTCACAGTTTGAACAGCATGTGCGTGCGGTATGTAACTTGCCGTTAGGACGTACGACTCTCTTAAAACCAGCAGTCATGGTAAATATTTTAGGAGAGCATCAAGAAGCTGTGATTCAAGCCATTCCTTCCGTAACCGATTGGAAGATTCATCTTTATGGAAAGATCGAACCGAAGTTTAAGCGGAAAATGGGGCATATTACCTTGCTTCGAGAAAACGTAGAAGAAGCACTAGCAGAGATTGAAGACAGTGGGATTTGGAGTAAAATTGAAGAATTGATCGGAGGATAAAACATGATTGATCGTTACACACGCCCGGAAATGGGAGCTATTTGGACAGAGGAAAATCGCTTTAAGGCTTGGCTTGAAGTAGAAGTCCTTGCATGTGAAGCATGGGTAGAGCTTGGTGAAATTCCGAAAGAGGATGTTGAAAAAATCCGTCAAAATGCTTCTTTCAATATTGACCGTATTAATGAAATTGAACAAGAAACACGTCATGACGTAGTCGCTTTTACAAGAGCAGTTTCAGAAACGCTTGGAGAAGAGCGTAAATGGGTACATTACGGACTAACTTCAACAGATGTGGTGGATACGGCACTTTCATATATGCTTAAGCAAGCGAATGATATCCTTTTAAAAGATCTAGAGAACTTTGTTGAGATCTTAAAAAATAAAGCTCAGGAGCATAAGCATACGGTTATGATGGGGCGTACACACGGAGTACACGCAGAGCCTACGACATTTGGTTTAAAGCTTGCTCTTTGGTACGAAGAAATGAAACGTAATTTAGATCGCTTTAAGCAAGCAGCTGAAGGCATCGAGTACGGGAAAATTTCAGGTGCGGTTGGAACCTATGCAAACATTGACCCGTTTGTTGAAAAGTATGTTTGTGAAAAGCTTGGAATTAAGCCAGCTCCAATCTCTACTCAAACCCTACAGCGTGACCGTCATGCACATTATATGAGCACGATTGCTCTCATTGCTACATCGATTGAAAAATTTGCAACCGAAGTTCGTGGGTTACAAAAGAGTGAAACGCGTGAAGTGGAGGAATTTTTCGCAAAAGGCCAAAAAGGATCTTCGGCTATGCCACATAAGAGAAACCCAATTGGGTCTGAAAATATGACAGGACTTGCTCGTGTGATTCGTGGATACATGATGACTGCTTACGAAAATGTTTCCCTTTGGCATGAAAGAGATATTTCACACTCATCTGCTGAAAGAGTCATTCTTCCAGACGCAACGATCGCATTAAATTACATGTTGAACCGTTTTGGAAACATTGTAAAGAACTTAACGGTTTTCCCTGAAAATATGAAGAGAAACATGGATCGTACACTTGGATTAATCTACTCACAACGTGTTCTTCTAGCTTTAATCGACAAAGGATTAACTCGTGAGGAAGCATACGATACCGTTCAACCAAGAGCAATGGAAGCTTGGGAAAAGCAAGTTCATTTCCGCTCACTAATCGAAAGTGACGAACTTATTACTAGCAAGTTAAGCCCAGCTGAAATCGATGATTGCTTCGACTACAACTACCATATCAAGTACGTAGATACAATTTTTGAAAGATTAGGTTTATAAGAAAATCGGAAGCGTCCCAGCGGCGCTTCTACTCAAAAAATTGCCAATATTCCGATTCAGGAGGTACGATTGCTAATGGAAAAAGGTTCCTTATTATACGAAGGCAAGGCGAAACGGGTGTACAAAACGGATGATGAACAAATCGTTTGGATTGAGTACAAGGATTCAGCTACTGCTTTTAATGGTGAAAAAAAGGCAACGATTGATGGGAAAGGGCGCTTGAATAACGAGATTACTAGTTTGTTATTTTTAAAGCTTCATGACGCAGGTATTCCTTCTCATTTTGTAAAGCGCCTTTCTGAGACTGAGCAGCTTGTTCAAAAGGTGGAGATTGTTCCTCTTGAAGTAGTCGTTCGTAATGTGGCAGCTGGAAGCTTTTCAAAACGCCTTGGAGTAGAAGAAGGCAAGGAGCTGTCAAAGCCATTAGTGGAGTTTTATTTAAAGGATGATGCATTAGGTGATCCGCTTATCACAGATGATCATGTAGAAGAATTAAAGCTTGCCACTCCTGAAGAGGTAGCACAACTAAAAGAGAAAGCACTGACTGTAAATGCGACTTTATCAAGCTTTTTCAAAGAGCTAGGAATTCGCTTAATCGATTTCAAACTAGAATTCGGGAAGAACGCTGCAGGAGAGTTATTACTTGCTGATGAAATTTCCCCAGACACATGCCGACTTTGGGATGCAGTCACAAATGAAAAGTTTGATAAGGATGTATTTCGCCGCGATTTAGGAAGTTTAACGGATGCATATGAAACAATTCTTGAAAAATTAGGAGGACCACAACATGTATAAAGTTAAAGTGTTTGTAACGTTAAGAGAGAGTGTATTAGATCCACAAGGAACAGCTGTTGTTCATTCTTTACATTCGTTAAATTATCAGGCGGTATCAGATGTTCGTATCGGAAAATATATGGAGTTAACAGTAGAAAAATCAGACCGTGATGTAGAAGAAGTAGTAAAAGAAGTATGTGAAAAAATCCTTGCTAACACGGTTATTGAAGACTATCGCTATGAGATTGAGGAGTGTGTTGCACAGTGAAATTTGCGGTAATCGTGTTTCCTGGCTCAAACTGTGACATCGATATGTATCATGCGATTAAGGATGAACTAGGAGAAGAAGTAGAATACGTATGGCATGACGCAACAAGCTTAGACGGATTTGATGCCATCCTTTTACCAGGCGGATTTTCTTACGGTGACTACCTAAGAACGGGTGCTATTGCTCGCTTTAGTAATGTCATGCAGGAAGTCGTGAAGGCAGCTGAAGCTGGTAAGCCGGTACTCGGTGTATGTAACGGATTTCAAATTTTGCTAGAAGCAGGTCTTTTACCAGGGGCTATGCGCCGTAACGAAAGCTTAAAGTTCATTTGTAAAAATGTTGAGCTTCGTGTGGAAAACAATGAAACGATGTTCTCTGGTAGCTATAAGCAAGGAGAAACCATCCAAATTCCTGTCGCTCATGGTGAAGGAAACTATTATTGTGATGAAGAAACATTAGCTAGATTAAAAGAAAACAAGCAGATCGTTTTCACATATACAAATAATCCTAACGGTAGCTTAGAGGATATCGCTGGAATTATGAACGAACAAGGAAATGTACTAGGAATGATGCCACACCCTGAAAGAGCTGTTGATGAGCTATTAGGTGGAGCAGACGGAGTAAAGTTATTCCAATCGATCGTTAAACAATGGAGGGACTCACATGTTGTTAAAGCTTGAGCCAAGTCCGGAGCAAATTAAACAAGAGAAAATTTATTCACAAATGGGCTTGTCTGACGAAGAATTTCAAATGGTGGAAGACATTCTTGGACGCACGCCGAACTACACAGAAACAGGTTTGTTCTCTGTTATGTGGTCAGAGCATTGTAGCTACAAGAACTCAAAGCCGGTTCTTCGCAAGTTCCCAACATCGGGTCCACGTGTTCTTCAAGGTCCTGGAGAAGGTGCAGGGATCGTGGATATCGGTGACGAACAAGCGGTAGTTTTTAAAATTGAAAGTCATAATCACCCATCTGCCATCGAGCCTTACCAAGGAGCAGCTACAGGAGTAGGCGGAATCATCCGTGACGTGTTCTCTATGGGTGCAAGACCAATCGCGTTGTTAAATTCTCTACGTTTCGGTGAGTTAGATGCATCGAGCCGTGTTCAATATTTATTTAAAGAAGTGGTTGCTGGAATCGCTGGTTACGGAAACTGTATCGGTATCCCAACGGTTGGTGGAGAAATTCAGTTTGATGCTTGCTACGAAGGCAATCCACTAGTTAACGCTATGTGTGTCGGCTTAATTGACCATAAGGATATTAAAAAAGGTCAAGCGCACGGTGTTGGTAACACGGTTATGTATATAGGAGCAAAAACAGGTCGTGATGGAATTCATGGTGCCACGTTCGCATCAGAAGAACTAACGGAGACATCAGATGAGAAGCGTCCAGCCGTTCAAGTAGGAGATCCATTTATGGAGAAGCTGCTTTTAGAAGCTTGCCTTGAGTTGGTCAAATGTGATGCTCTTGTTGGGATTCAAGACATGGGGGCTGCGGGTCTTACTAGCTCATCAGCGGAGATGGCTAGTAAAGCGGGATCTGGTATCGAAATGAATATGGATCTTGTACCACAGCGTGAAAAAGGCATGACAGCTTACGAAATGATGCTTTCTGAGTCTCAAGAGCGTATGCTAATTGTTGTTGAAAAGGGCCGTGAACAAGAAATTGTTGATATTGTCGCTAAGTACGATTTAGATGCAGTTGCGATCGGTGTGGTGACAGATGATAAGATGCTTCGTTTAATTCATAACGGTGAAGTGGTTGCGAATGTTCCTGCAGATGCTCTTGCAGAAGAAGCTCCAGTGTACCACAAGCCATCTGCTGAACCTGCGTATTTCCGTGAGTTCCAAGCGATGGAGAACACAGTACCAGAAGTAAAAGATCATAACGAAACGTTAGTGAACCTTCTTAAGCAAGCGACGATCGCAAGTAAAGAATGGGTTTACGATCAATACGACTATATGGTTCGTACAAGTACGGTTGTCGCACCAGGAAGCGATGCAGCAGTCGTTCGTATTCGCGGAACAAGAAAAGCATTAGCCATGACAACGGACTGTAATTCTCGCTACCTTTACTTGGATCCAGAAACAGGCGGGAAAATCGCGGTTGCTGAAGCGGCACGTAATATCGTTGCTTCTGGTGGAGTACCACTTGCAATCACGGACTGCCTAAACTTTGGAAATCCAGAGAAGCCAGAAATTTTCTGGCAGATTGAAAAATCGGTTGATGGAATGAGCGAAGCGTGTAACGTGTTAAGCACACCAGTAATCGGTGGGAACGTATCACTGTACAATGAAAGAAGTGGAACGGCTGTTTATCCAACACCGGTAGTTGGTATGGTTGGATTAGTGGAAGATATCGATCATATTACGACACAAAGCTTTAAAGAAGCGGGAGACCTAATCTATTTAATAGGGGAAACGAAGCCAGAATTCGGTGGAAGTGAGCTGCAAAAGCTTACAAACGGCGAAATCTTTGGTAAAGCACCTGAACTGAACCTAGAAGTAGAAGAGAAAGCTCAAAAGCAAGTTCTTTCAGCGATTCGTGCAGGAGTGGTAGCATCTGCTCATGACGTGTCTGAAGGTGGAGTAGCAGTCGCACTTGCTGAAAGCTTAATGGGTAGCGAAAACCTAGGAGCAGAAGTAACCCTTCAAGGCGAAGCAACAACAGCACTATTTAGTGAGTCACAATCTCGCTTCGTATTAACAGTGAAAAAAGAAAACCAAGCTCAATTTGAGATCTTAGTAGATGCAACATATATCGGTACAGTAACAGATTCTTCTGATTTAAAAATAACTTGTGGTGATGAATTGGTGGTTTCACAACCAGTTTCTACGCTAGAAAAGGCTTGGAAAGGGGCAATCCCATGCTTGCTGAGCTAAAGGGGTTAAATGAAGAGTGTGGTATCTTTGGTATTTGGGGCCATCCGGACGCTGCACAACTCACGTATTACGGATTGCATAGCCTTCAACACCGTGGTCAGGAAGGAACGGGAATGGTCGTTTCTGATCAAAAGAGATTGAAGGGCTTAAAAGGGGAAGGTCTTGTTGCCGAGATCTTTACGGCCAAGGCGATGGAAGAAATGACGGGAAATGCGGCAATTGGGCATGTTCGTTATGCAACAGCTGGAGGAGGCGGTTATGAGAATGTTCAACCGCTTCTCTTCAACTCACAGACGGGCAGCCTTGCTCTTGCACACAATGGAAACCTTGTGAATGCGAATCAGCTGAAGCTTCAGCTTGAGGGACAAGGAAGTATCTTTCAAACGAGTTCCGATACAGAAGTGCTTGCACATTTAATTCGTCGCGGTGGATTTTCATCGATTAAAGATCGTGTGAAAACGGCTTTAACGATGTTAAAAGGGGCGTATGCCTTCTTGATTATGACGGAAGATGAGTTAATGGTTGCCCTTGATCCGAACGGCATGCGACCATTATCCATTGCCAAATTGGGTGACGCGTATGTGGTTGCATCAGAGACTTGTGCCTTTGATGTAGTAGGCGCCGAGTTCGTTCGCGATGTATTGCCAGGTGAGTTAATTACGATTAATGCAAATGGCTTACATTCAGAAATGTATTCACATGCATCGAACCAAGCAATGTGTACGATGGAATATGTGTATTTTTCAAGACCGGATAGCAATATTCAAGGAATTAATGTGCATACGGCAAGAAAAGCAATGGGGAAAAAGCTTGCCTTAGAAGTGCCGATTGAAGCGGATGTCGTAACGGGTGTGCCTGATTCTAGTATTTCAGCCGCGATTGGATATGCAGAACAATCTGGTATTCCTTATGAAATGGGCTTAATTAAAAACCGTTATGTAGGCCGTACGTTTATTCAGCCATCACAAACTTTGCGTGAACAGGGAGTGAAGATGAAGCTTTCTCCAGTTCGTGGAGTGGTTGAGGGCAAGCGTGTCATTATGGTGGATGATTCGATTGTTAGAGGGACAACAAGCCGTAGAATTGTAACGATGTTAAAGGAAGCAGGAGCGAAGGAAGTACATGTGGTAATTAGTTCTCCTCCTATACAAAACCCATGTTTCTATGGAATTGATACCTCTACAAGAGAAGAGTTAATTGCTTCAAAGCTATCGCCTGAAGAAATTCGAGAGATGATTGGTGCGGATTCACTCACATTCTTGAGTGTGGAGGGAATGCTTGAAGCAATCGGGAAGGATCCACGAGAGGATCAATGCGGACAGTGCTTAGCTTGCTTTACTGGTAAATACCCAACGGAAATTTATCCAACGGAACTAACACTAGAAACGGTCAAATAATGGCAGCAGCACATGCTGCCTTTTCTTTGGAAGATAAGAAAGTATAAAATATTAAACTTTGAACAGTGTCTAGCTCCAGCGCCCAGCGACTAGTGTACTTCGCTCTCTTCCCTACGATAAGTCAACATCGGATCGCTTGCGCTCTCCGTGTTTCCTTTATCTCAGTCAGAGCGCTCCAGTCCATACGTCGCTAGACGGGCGCTTGCGCTTTTCTTATTACTTTGAAAAATGTCTAGCACCGGCGTCTACTTAAGACGCTTGCGCTTTTCTATGGAGGGTTTTTACAATGGCAAATGCTTATAAACAAGCTGGGGTAGATATTGAGGCTGGATACGAAGCTGTTTCCCGTATGAAAAAGCATGTAGAGCGTACAATTCGTCCAGGCGTGCTTGGAGGCTTAGGTGGGTTTGGCGGTATGTTTGACCTCTCGAGTCTAAACCTGAAGGAGCCGGTGCTCGTCTCTGGAACGGATGGCGTTGGAACGAAGTTGATGCTTGCGTTCATGCTCGATAAGCATGACACAATTGGGATTGATGCAGTGGCCATGTGTGTGAACGATATCGTTGTTCAAGGGGCAGAGCCACTTTACTTTTTAGATTATATTGCTTGCGGAAAAGCAGAGCCTAGTAAGATTGAAGCAATTGTTAAGGGGATTGCAGACGGTTGTGAACAAGCAGGTTGCGCACTTGTTGGTGGAGAAACAGCTGAAATGCCTGGTATGTACAGCGAAGAAGAATATGATCTTGCTGGATTCTCGGTAGGAGCTTGTGAAAAGTCGGCTTTAGTCAACGGTGCTTCCATTCAGCCAGGTGACGTGCTTATTGGACTTGCATCAAGCGGTCTACACAGCAATGGCTTTTCATTAGTTCGTAAAGTATTGTTAGAAAAAGCAGGACTTGACCTTACTCAGTACGTGGATGAACTAGGACGTACCCTTGGTGAAGAATTACTACAACCAACAAAAATCTATGTGAAGCCTCTTTTAGCAGCATTGAGAAAGTTTGAAATTAAGGGAATGGCTCATATTACTGGCGGTGGATTTGTAGAGAACATTCCACGTATGCTGCCAGAGGGGTTAGGAGCCGATTTAGAAGAGTCAAACTGGACGGTACCAGCAATTTTTAACCTGCTTGAAAAGCATGGTGAGCTTGACCGTAAGGAAATGTATAATATTTTTAATATGGGTACTGGCATGGTAGTAGCAGTGAATAAGGAGATTGCAGACGACGTAATTCGCTTCTTTAACGAAAGTGGAGAAGAAGCTTATGCAATCGGAACGGTATCAAGCCAAGAGGGAATACACATCGGGTAAGTGGAGGACAGTATGAAAAATATTGCTGTATTTGCATCAGGCTCGGGCAGTAATTTTGGTGCGATTTTAGAAGCGGTTCAAGGTGGCGAGCTCAGGTGCCAGGTGCAGCTGTTAGTATGTGACCAGCCGAGTGCATACGCCATTCAAAGAGCAGAAGAGGCAGGCGTTCCGACGTTTGTGTTTCGGGCGAAGGACTATTCTTCAAAAACGGAGTATGAGCAAGAGATTTGTGCTCTTCTTACAGAGAAAAACATTGATCTTGTGGTATTAGCAGGGTATATGAGATTAATTGGTTCTACCTTGTTAACTGATTTTGAAGGAAAAATCATCAATATTCATCCATCTATGCTCCCGGCTTTTCCGGGTAAGGATGCGATCGGTCAAGCGTTAGCTGCCAATGTGAAAGAGAGCGGAGTTACTGTACATTACGTGGATGCAGGTATGGATACGGGTCCCATTATCGCTCAACAGTCAGTAGTGGTTGATGAGGGAGAAACAAAGGAAAGTCTACAGAAAAAAATACATGAGGTGGAGCATAAGCTCTATCCAGCAGTAATCAGCGAGCTTTTAAAGGGTGAAAGGAGAACGGAAAGTGAAAAAACGAGCATTAATAAGTGTATCTGATAAAACTGGGGTTGTTGAGTTTGCCCGTCATTTAAGCGAATTAGGATATGAGTTAATTTCAACTGGAGGAACAAAGAATGCCTTACAGGCAGCGGGTGTTCCGGTTATTAGCGTAAGCGATGTAACGGGGTTTCCAGAGATTCTTGAGGGCCGGGTAAAAACACTTAACCCATACATTCACGGAGGCCTTTTAGCCAAGTTTTCAGATGAAAACCACCAAAAGCAACTAGCTGAGCATAAAATTGATCCAATCCAAATCGTATGTGTAAATCTTTATCCGTTTCAACAAACGATTGCTAAGCCTGATGTGACGGTTGAAGATGCAATCGAAAACATTGATATCGGTGGACCAACGATGCTTCGTGCTTCAGCCAAAAATCATGAGTTCGTAACTGTGGTTGTCGACCCTACTGATTACGAAGTAGTCCTAGAAGAGCTTAAAGCTTCAGGTGATGTAGAGAAAGCCACTCGTCGTAAGCTTGCTGCCAAGGTATTTAGACATACAGCTGCGTATGATGCGATGATCGCTGAATATATGACGGATCTTGCTGGTGAAGAAAACCCAGAAAAAATGACCGTTACTTATGAATTAAAGCAAAGCCTTCGTTATGGAGAGAATCCACATCAAAAGGCAGCCTTTTATCGTAAGCCACTAGGCTCTGTTTTCTCGATTGCTAATGCAACTCAACTTCATGGCAAAGAGTTATCATATAACAATATTAATGATGCGGATGCAGCTCTTCAAATCGTAAAGGAATTTACGGAGCCTGCTGCGGTTGCCGTTAAGCATATGAACCCTTGTGGTGTAGGAACAGGAACGGATGTTTATGATGCATTCACAAAGGCGTTTGCTGCTGACCCTGTATCGATCTTTGGTGGAATTATTGCCTTGAATCGTGAAGTGGATAAACAAACAGCTGAAAAGCTACATGAAATCTTTTTAGAAATTATTATTGCTCCTTCTTATTCAGAGGAAGCTTTAGAGGTATTAACAAGCAAAAAGAACCTGCGCTTGCTAACGATTCCGTTTGATGAAAAAGCAAAGGTAGAAAATAAGCATGTTTCAATTGAAGGCGGACTACTTGTTCAAGATCAAGACCGTTTTACGCTAGAAGATGCCACTGTATCGGTAGCAACGAAGCGTGAACCTAGTGAAGAGGAATGGAAAGCACTAAAGCTTGGCTGGAAGGTTGTTAAGCATGTGAAATCCAATGCGATCGTTGTCAACGATGCAGACATGACACTTGGAATTGGTGCTGGTCAGATGAACCGTGTAGGTGCAGCGAAAATTGCTTTAGAACAAGCAGGAGAAAAAGCAACGGGTGCGGTACTTGCTTCGGATGCATTCTTCCCAATGGATGACACCGTTGAAGCAGCGGCAAAGGCTGGAATCACAGCGATTATTCAACCAGGTGGATCCATTCGTGATGAAGATTCAGTGAAAAAAGCAGATGAGTACGGAATTGCGATGGTATTCACTGGAGTTAGACATTTTAAACACTAATTTTCGAGTGGGGGTACAAACCATGAACGTTCTAGTAGTAGGTCGTGGAGGGCGTGAGCACGCTATTTGCTGGAAGGTAAGCCAAAGTCCTTCTGTGAAAAAGGTGTTCGTCGCTCCTGGGAATGTAGGAATGACAGACGTAGCAGTGCGTGTGGATATTTCTGAAGAGGAACAAGACAAGTTAATTGATTTTATAAAAAAAGAAAATATCGGTCTTACGATCATCGGACCTGAAGCACCTTTACAAGCGGGACTTGCCGATCGAATTCGCGCGGAAGGGCTAGCCGTTTTTGGTCCAGATCAAAAAGCAGCTGTAATTGAAGGCAGCAAATCATTTGCAAAAGAGCTTATGGAGAAGTACCAAATTCCAACAGCTGCTTATCAATCCTTCACAAACTTTGAAGAAGCGAAAGCCTATGTTGAGGAAAAAGGAGCTCCTATTGTTATCAAGGCGGATGGTCTTGCGGCAGGCAAGGGAGTAACCGTTGCTCTAACATTGGAAGAAGCGATTGACAGCCTGAAAGAAATGCTTGTGAACAGCAAGTTTGGTGCAGCTTCTGCGAAAGTAGTGATTGAAGAGTTTTTAGAGGGAGAAGAATTCTCGCTCATGGCATTTGTGAATGGTGACGTTGTAGTGCCAATGGAAATTGCTCAAGATCATAAGCGTGCTTACGATGGTGATCAAGGACCAAACACAGGTGGAATGGGTGCTTATTCTCCTGTTCCACAAATCAGCCAGAAGGCAGTTCAAACAGCAGTTGAAACGGTCCTAAAGCCAGCAGCTAATGCCATGATAGCAGAAGGAAGAAGCTTCTGTGGAATTCTTTATGCTGGTCTAATTCAAACCACTCAGGGCCCTAAGGTAATTGAGTTTAATGCCCGATTCGGTGATCCAGAAACACAAGTAGTCCTGCCAAGAATGGAATCGGATCTTGTGGAAGTAATTCTTGCAGTGTTGAACGGAGAAAAACCAACGATTCATTGGTCAACTGACTCAGTGGTTGGTGTCGTTGGCGCGGCAAAAGGCTACCCTGAAGAGCCAATAAAGGGCAGTGTCATAGAAGGTCTTGATCTAGTGAAGAACGCACTTGTTTTCCACGCTGGAACAGAGGAAAATGAGGCAGGAAAGATAGTTACGGCAGGTGGACGTGTATTGCTTGCAGCTGCTAAGGCAGACACTCTTCAAACAGCACAAGAGCGTGTGTATGCCGAGTTATCAAATGTGTCGAGCGATGGACTTTTTTACAGAAAAGATATTGGACATAAAGCCATTACGTTTGCCGCTTGCCAGACTTCTTGATATAAACAAATAGAAGAGCAACGATACTTCCAATCAAAGCGATCAGAACGAAGGACATGTCGCTAACATATTCCCAAAACATAACAGTGATAACTCCTTTCAATAGTGAGATTCCCCCTCTAAACAAATAGAGGGGGTTTTTTTATTGTCCAGCTTCAGCGCCCAGCAACTAGTGTACTTCGATCTTCTCCCTACGATAAGTCAACATCGAATCGCTTGCGCTCTTAGTGTTTCCTTTATCTCAGTCGAAGCTCTCCAGTCCATACGTTGCTAGACGGGCGCTTACGCTTTTTTTATTGGGTGCTGTACGGTAAAAACTGTTCCGTCATTGATTTTTCGTTAGAAGATTGATTTTGATTGCTTCTCAAATTTTGTTCTCTTTCATATAGGGCAACGACTGGACAATAGCGAACAATACCCTCTGCTACCTTCATAGCACCTAAAACTCCTAGCAATACATAGGAATCTCTCCAAGGCATTTTTGAATGTTTCGCTGTACTCCATGCTAAGACACTTAAACCAATGGTAATACGGACAAGAGCATTTAAGATACCGATATTGGGCTTTACATTCATGGAATTGTCACTCCTTTACATTTTTTTAAAAAATTTAGTAATTCTTTACTGCGTTAAACAGTGAAATATGATACTATAAAAACCAAACCTATAAAATGTAAGGGTTTTCATTTTGTGTAGGTAGAGTTGTATTTCTAACAAGATATTTAAAAAACTGTGTGAAAAAATCTTACAAACCAATGGTAGATTTTTGATATTTCAACTATTGTTACCCGTAATATGACAAAATTTTTCTAAGATAACAACACTGCTTAAGGAGGGACATACATGCTGGATCAGCGATATCGATGGAAAAATAAACATATTAGAGAACATATTTCCGTTCTAGATGGAAATGTTTCTCCGACTATTCTATTAACAAATGCCAAGTACTTAAATCAAACGTTTCGTGCTTGGATGACAGCAAATATATGGATATACGACGACCGTATTATTTACGTTGGCGACAAATATCCTGACAATGTAGAGCGTTGTGAAATCGTGGATTGCTCAGGTCTTTTATTGGTGCCAGGCTATATTGAGCCGCATGCCCATCCCTTTCAAATATATAATCCCCATTCGCTTGCGCACTATGCATCACAGTGTGGCACGACAACACTAATCAATGACAATATGGTGCTTGCGTTGCAGATGGAAAAAAATAAAGCGTTCTCATTTATGAGGGAGATGCGTAAATCGCCAACCTCCATGTATTGGTGGTGCCGCTTTGATGCACAAACAGAGATTCGAGAAGAGGAACAAATATTTTCACATAGCAATGTGAAATCTTGGCTCGAACACGATGCGGTCATTCAAGGAGGAGAGCTGACCGGTTGGCCTAAACTCCTTGATGGTGATGATATGATGCTTCATTGGATGCAAGAAGCCAAACGAATGAGAAAGAAAGTGGAAGGTCATTTTCCAGGTGCATCTGAAAAAACATTGGCGAAAATGATGTTATTTGGTGCGGACTGTGACCATGAAGCGATGACAGGAGAAGAAATTTATAATCGTCTGATGCAGGGTTATATGGTTTCTTTAAGACATTCATCCATCCGTCCAGATTTACCTGTCCTTTTAGATGAAATTCATCAACTGGGTATTACCATGTACGATAAATTTATGTTTACTACGGACGGGGCATCTGCTCACTTTTACGAAAATGGAATCATTGATGAAATGATTCGTATCGCCATTGAAAAAGGAGTACCAGTCATTGATGCATACAATATGGGGACGATCAATGTAGCACGCTACTATAATGTAGAACACTTGCATGGAAATATTGCGACAGGAAGAGTAGCAAATATTAACTTTTTGACAGATGAACATAATCCAACTCCTGTATCTGTTCTTGCAAAAGGACAGTGGGTGAAAAGGGACGGAGAAGACACCAATGCCTATGAGCCACTAAATTGGGTGGACATGGGGTTTGAACCGTTAAAGTTAGACTGGGAACTATCCATGGATGATTTTCAGTTCTCCATGCCATTTGGAATTAAAATGGAGAATGCGGTGATTACAAAGCCATATTCTGTGTCTATTGATGCAAATTACGATGAGCTTTCGTATGACCATGATGAGTGCTTCTTCATGTTAATTGATAAACAAGGAAAATGGAGAATCAACACGATGTTAAAAGGATTCTCTAACAAGGTGCAGGGCTTAGCTAGCTCGTACTCGAATACAGGAGACATTATTTTAATTGGAAAAAACAAGTATGAAATGATGAATGCCTTTCATCGAATGGTCGAGTTGGGTGGAGGAATTGTCATCAGTGAAGAAAGAAGGATCGTGTTAGAAATTCCACTGCCATTAAGTGGAGTGATGAGTGATCACTCGGTTGAGAGACTGGTGGAGGAAGATAAGGAATTGCTTGCTTATCTGAAAACAAAAGGGTACGCGTACTCCGATCCTTTTTATACCTTGCTTTTCTTCTCATCTACTCATCTACCGTATATCCGAATTACCCAGCAAGGGATGTACGATGTGATGAACAAAATGATACTCTTTCCAACGATAATGCGTTAAAATATAAAAGGGCATCATAGAATGAGCATATAAAAAGATTATTAGGGGTGTAATGATGCTTAGGAAATGGATAACAGTCGGGTTAGCATCTGCCTTTTTACTAACTGGCTGTAATAAAGTAGAAGAGGTTCAACAGGAAAGTGAAAAACCAGTGGAAGAGGAAGATCAAGTCGTAGAAGAAGCAGAAGAAGTAACAAAAGCTTTTGAAGCTCCTTTAACTGGTGTTGAACTATCAGAAGAACCTTCTGGTCGAGCGTTTGGTGTGATGATCAACAATGATCCAAAAGCAAGACCACAGTCCGCACTGAACCAGGCAGACATCGTTTACGAAGTGTTAGCAGAAGGCAATGTAACGAGATTTCTGGCCATTTTTCAAAGCGAACATCCTGAAAATATTGGGCCAGTGAGAAGTGCAAGGGATTATTATATCGACTTTGCCAGCGGGTTTGATGCGTTATATATCGCTCATGGGTACAGTCCTGAGGCACAGGAAATGCTTACGAGTGGTGTAATAGATAATTTAAATGGAATGCAGTATGACGGTACGCTTTTTAAACGTGCGAGCTTTAGACAGGCACCACATAACAGTTATATTTCATACGAAAATATTGTAAAGGGAGCAGAACAAGTCGGTTATGACATGACAGAAGCTCCAGAGGCTCTACCTTTTTATGAGGAAGACGAGTTAGCCAGTATCACAGGTGAGGCTGCTGAGAATGTGACAGTTGCCTATTTAAAGAGTAATCTGTTTAAGGTCGACTACAAATACGATAACAGTAGCAAAAAATATGCTAGATATTCAAATGATGAACAAACGATAGATTTAGATTCAGAGGAGCCTGTACTACTCGACAATGTCTTTATTGCTGAGATGGAGCACACTTTACTGGATGACTCTGGAAGAAGAGAGATTGATTTAACCTCTGGCGGAAAAGGGTATTTGCTACAGCAAGGAAAGCTTCTTCAGGTAGAGTGGAAAAATGTTGATGGAAGAATTCTACCTTTCTTAGATGGCGAAGAGGTAAAGTTTGTTCCAGGGAAAACATGGATCAATATCGTTCCAACAAGTCCAGGATTGGAACAAACCGTTACGATACAATAATAAAGGAGTCTATATAATGCAAATTGATAAATTAAGGGGCAAAGAGCTCGACCAGTTATTTAAGGCGGTATTAACGTTAAAGGATTTAGAAGAGTGCTATAAGTTTTTTGATGATTTATGTACGGTAAATGAAATTCAATCATTAGCCCAACGGTTAGAAGTAGCTCGTATGCTACGTGAAGGGAAAACCTATCATAAAATCGAAACAGAAACAGGTGCTAGTACAGCAACCATTTCACGTGTAAAGCGTTGCTTGAATTACGGGAACGATGCGTATGAGATGGCACTAGAGCGTGTAAAGGAAGAAGAAGCAGGGACGATTTCAGAGTAATAACTATAAACTTCACAGTATATTTCACAGTCAAAAAGGATTAGAGATGCAAATATCTCTAATCCTTTTTTGAATTTCCTTCTTTATACAAGTTCGTTAGCCACTAAAGCGAGTTTGATAAATAAGCGGAGAAATTTCTCTTAATTAGGAAATTGCACTGAAAATAGCCAAAATAGACGGAGAGAATCCGACTATTGACTCAAAAAACGTGAAAATGGGTAAATTTGCTTTGCTTAATCGGAAAACCTCCGCTTATATATCCCAAACCAAGCTCTATTCTGGAGTCTAACCGAAAAATCTCCGCTTATTTTAAATATTACCTTCAATAATTATTTCATACCCTGTGATTTACTATGTGAATCAAGACAAAATAAGCAATTAAAATTTGCAAAAATGTCAATAAATCAATAAAAATCGCAATGTGAATTATATCGTGAATTCAAGTGCTTTTTCATAAGAAATCTTCGGTTTTATTTTTTAGAAACTTTCGCTAGTGCTATAATGGTGTAATGGAATAGTAGAATGGAGGGTTACAGCATGTACGATGCAAGAGAATGGCGTCATGCTTTTAAATTAGATCCTGATAAGGAAATCTCAGATGAAGCGCTGGAGAGAATATGTGAGTCAGGCACAGATGCCGTCATTGTTGGTGGGACTGATGGGGTAACGGATGAAAAGGTATTGGATTTGATGGCAAGAATCAGAAGATACACGGTGCCTTGCGTGCTGGAAATCTCAAACCTTGAGTCGATTACACCAGGTTTTGATCTTTATTTTATCCCTACTGTCTTAAATAGTCCTGATGCGAAATGGATTGTTGATTTACATCATCAAGCAGTTAAGGAATATGGGGAGATTATGAATTGGGATGAAATTCTTGTTGCAGGATATTGTATCTTGAACGAAAATTGTAAAGCAGCCAAACTAACCCACGCACAAACATCTTTAACAAAGGAAGATGTGGTTGCTTATGCACAAATTGCTGAGAAGATGTTTCATTTGCCTATTTTTTATTTAGAATACAGTGGAACCTATGGTGACCCTGAGATTGTGAAGGCTGTTAGTCAGTCAACTCAGGAGACAACCGTGTTTTACGGTGGAGGTATTCATACATTAGAGCAGGCGAAGGAAATGGCTGAACTAGCAGATGTTATTATTGTGGGGAATGCTGTTTATGACAATTTAGAAGAAGCCCTTCAAACGGTGGAAATTAAATTGATTAAAAGGTAGTATAAAGGTAAAATAGAATAAGAACATATGTTTGTATGGTGGTGAAAATATAGTGCAATACTTAACAGATAAATTATTAAATGGTTTAAATCCTGAACAACAGCGAGCGGTGAAAACGACTGATGGGCCTCTGTTATTGATGGCTGGTGCGGGTAGTGGAAAGACTAGGGTACTAACGCATCGTATTGCCTATTTGATGGTAGAGAAACAAGTGAATCCGTACAATATTTTGGCGATCACGTTTACGAATAAAGCGGCGCGTGAAATGAAGGAACGTATTTATTCCATGATGGGTGGAGTGGCAGATGAAATCTGGGTATCTACCTTTCACTCGATGTGTGTACGCATTTTAAGAAGAGATATTGACCGACTAGGATACAATCGTAATTTTACGATTCTAGATACAACGGACCAACAATCCGTTGTAAAGACGATTTTGAAAGAAAAAAACCTTGATCCAAAAAAGTATGATCCACGTGCGATTCTTGGGGCCATTAGTTCAGCCAAAAACGAACTGATCGGTCCGGAAGAATTCGCGAAAAATGCGGGCGGTCATATGGATCAAATTGTTGCTGACGTGTACGAGCTTTATCAGAAGCGATTACGCAAAAATCAAGCACTTGATTTTGATGATTTGATCATGACTACGATTCAGCTTTTTCAGCGTGTTCCAGAAGTACTAACTTTCTATCAACGGAAGTTTCAATACATTCATGTGGACGAGTATCAGGATACAAACCGTGCACAGTATATGTTGGTCAAACTTTTGGCTCAACGCTTCCAAAATTTATGTGTTGTCGGTGACTCGGATCAGTCGATATATCGCTGGCGTGGGGCAGATATCGCCAATATCCTTTCTTTTGAAAAGGATTATCCACGTTCGGAAGTCATTCTTTTAGAACAAAACTATCGCTCTACAAAAAGGATTCTTTTTGCTGCGAACGAAGTAATTAAGAACAATTTAAATCGTAGAGACAAGAATCTTTGGACGGAAAATCCAGAAGGAAATAAGATTTTTTATTATCGTGCAGACAGTGAGCAAAGTGAAGCTCAGTTCGTAGCAGGGAAAATTAAGGAAGCCGTTCAAAGCGGGGAACGAAAATACTCCGACTTTGCCATTCTGTATAGAACGAATGCCCAGTCCCGTGTAATGGAGGAAGTGTTACTAAAGTCGAACATTGAATACTCCATCGTCGGTGGGGTGAAGTTCTATGACAGAAAAGAAATCAAAGATACGCTTGCTTACTTACGCTTGATTGCAAACCCTGATGATGATATCAGCTTAACACGTGTCATCAATGTTCCAAAAAGAGGGGTCGGATCTAGCTCGGTTGATAAAATTGCCAACTTTGCGGACATGCATGATATGTCCATGTTCCAAGCACTTGGATCGATTGAGTTAATTGGCTTAAGTCCGAAAATCACAAAGGCTTGTCGAGAGTTTTACGACTTGATTAATAACTACACGCATATGCAAGAGTATTTATCAGTTACAGAGCTTGTGGAAGAAGTGTTAGAGAAAACGGGCTATTATGAGATGTTAAAAGCAGAAAAATCGATTGAAGCACAAAGTCGACTAGAAAACTTGGACGAATTCTTGTCCGTTACGAAAAACTTTGAAGAAGGAAATGAAGATAAAAGTCTGATTGCCTTCTTGACCGATCTTGCCCTTGTTGCAGATATCGATAAGCTGGATGAGGACGGGAAGCAAGTTGATACCGTAGTGTTGATGACCTTGCACTCCGCAAAAGGTCTTGAATTTCCTGTTGTGTTCCTATTAGGACTAGAAGAAGGAGTGTTCCCTCATAGTCGATCTCTTATGGAAGAAGCGGAGATGGAGGAAGAGCGTCGCTTGGCTTATGTAGGAATCACAAGAGCGGAGGAAGAATTGTTTATAACGAATGCACAAATGAGGACGTTGTTTGGGCGTACAAACATGAATCCACCTTCTCGATTTATTGGAGAGATACCAGCCGATCTTATCGATGGATTAGAGCCGAAAAAGACACCATTACAATCACAGTCAGCTAGTCCTTTCGCTGCTAGACAAGCAGCAGCCGTACGCAAGCCAGTACTCCGTCCAATGACGAACTCAACGGGTGGAGAAGAGCATGGATGGAAGGTGGGCGACAAAGCCGTGCACGGAAAATGGGGCACAGGTACAGTTGTTAGCGTAAAAGGCGAAGGAGAAGGAATCGAGCTTGATATCGCATTCCCTAAACCAGTTGGAATTAAACGACTACTTGCAAAGTTTGCTCCGATAACAAAAGGGTAAACATTTCAATCAATCAAGCGATTGATTAGAATTGCTTAAGGCTTTGATACAACTGGCACGAAAGCAATTCAATCAAACGTTTGATTGAAAATTATTTTTCTATTTTAAAATAATTCTGATGGAAGGGTTGAGTACATGGATCAACAAGCTGCGGAAAAAAGAGTACAAGAGCTGCATGTCCAGTTAAATCAGTTAAATTACGAATATCACGTATTAGACCAACCAACCGCTTCAGATGCTGAATATGATCAATTATTAAGAGAATTAATCAATCTTGAAGAAACTTATCCTCAACTGAAAAGTCCAGACTCCCCTACACAACGTGTAGGTGGAGCCGTCTTAGATATGTTTGAAAAGGTACAGCATCAATCTCCTATGCTTAGTCTCGGCAATGCCTTTGGAGAACAGGATTTACTGGATTTTGACCGACGTGTACGCCAAGCGGTTGGAGATCAAATTTCCTATGTGTGTGAATTGAAAATTGACGGTCTAGCGGTTTCGCTTCGTTATGAAAATGGATTATTTATTCAAGGAGCAACAAGAGGAGATGGAACGATTGGGGAGGATATTACTTCTAATTTACGTACAATCAAATCCATTCCCCTTCGAATAAAGGATCCTGTGTCTATCGAGGTTCGTGGAGAAGTATATATGCCACGAAAATCCTTTGAAGCATTAAACGTATTGAAGACAGAACGAGGGGAAGAGCTGGCAGCAAACCCTCGTAATGCAGCGGCTGGTTCACTACGACAGCTGGACCCAAAGATTGCTGCGTCTCGTAACCTTGATATCTTCCTCTACAATATCGCGGATGTTGGGGAGACCGGTGTCGTCTCACATAGTGAAGGATTAGACTTATTAGAAAGCCTTGGCTTTAAAACCAACAAGGAAAGAAGAAAATGCTCTTCTATTGAAGAAGTGATTACATACGTCAATGAGTGGACGGAGCAGCGACCAAATCTTCCGTATGATATTGATGGGATTGTGATTAAGGTCGATACCCTCGCACAGCAAGAGGAGCTAGGAACGACTGCAAAAAGTCCACGTTGGGCCATTGCTTATAAATTTCCTGCCGAAGAAGTTGTGACCACACTAAAGGCAATCGAATTGAGTGTTGGTCGAACAGGTGTCGTTACGCCAACCGCAATTTTAGAGCCTGTTCGTGTAGCAGGAACTACCGTACAACGTGCCTCTTTACATAATGAAGATTTGATACGTGAAAAAGATATCAAAATTGGCGATCAGGTGGTTGTAAAAAAAGCAGGAGATATTATTCCAGAGGTCGTAAATGTTCTTGTTGAGAGGCGAACAGGAGCAGAGGAAGAGTTCCGTATGCCAACTCATTGTCCGGAATGTGAAAGCGAACTGGTAAGGCTCGAAGATGAAGTGGCCCTGCGTTGTATTAATCCAAAATGTCCGGCACAAATCAGAGAAGGATTAATACACTTCGTATCTAGAACCGCTATGAATATTGATGGTCTTGGTGAAAAGGTTATCAGTCAGTTATTTGCAGAACAATTGATTGAAGATGTCGCGGATATTTACAAACTTACCTTTGATCAGTTGATTCAATTAGAGAGAATGGGAGAAAAGTCAGTTAACAATCTGATCGAGGCCATTGAAGCTTCAAAAGCCAATTCTCTTGAAAAGCTACTGTTCGGGTTAGGCATTCGTCATGTGGGAGCCAAAGCAGCAAAAACTCTTGCACAAGAATTTGAAACGATTGACCGACTGGCGTTGGCTACTGCTGAAGAGTTAACATCAATTAACGAAATCGGAGAAAAAATGGCTGATTCGGTGGTCGCTTATTTTGAGCTTGAAGAAGTGAAAGAGTTAATCGAAGAGCTAAAAGAAGCCGGAGTTAATACCATTTATAATGGACCGAAAAAGGTTGCTGTTGAAAACATCGATCATTTCTTTGCCGGGAAAACCATTGTCCTAACAGGAAAGCTAGAACAGCTTTCTCGTAATGATGCAAAAGAAAGAATAGAAGCATTTGGTGGCAAAGTCGCTGGAAGTGTAAGTAAAAAGACAGATTTGGTGATCGCTGGGGAAGATGCTGGATCCAAATTAACAAAAGCAGAACAGCTTGGAATTGAAGTATGGAATGAAGACAGATTAGTGGAAGAATTGAAGAAATAGAGGTGATACCATGAGGAAGATTCTAATGGTTGCTCTTACCGTTCTCTTGAGTTTAACAGCCTGTGCTCCTAACCTTCAGAAGCAAGAAGAGGTTGTACAGGAAAACGATGATACAAAGGAAAAGGCCATAATACCGAAGTATCAGATTTCTGATCAATACTATCGGACAATCCTACCTTTCGAGCCATCACAAGCAAGAGGGCTAATCGTAAATAACTTAAACACAAGATACGATATTAGTGAGTTTGAAACAGGGTTAATGAGGCTTGCGCAAACGTCCTTTGGTCCAGATAAGTACCTTTTTAAGGAAGGGCAAAATCTTGACCGGGAAACGGTTGGTTTATGGCTGAATCGGAAAATGACGGCGGGGCAGCTGCAAGATGCTGGTTTAAAAGAAGATGAAAACATTGGTTTGAATCCGCAAATTCCTGAAGGTGGAGATATAGCAGCGAATAATGAACAGAACCCGATTTATTTAGCCCATCTTTTAGAGCACAACTATCTTCTTAAAGATGAAGACGGAACGGTTCGTCTCGGAGGCGTGGTGATCGGGCTGGCATTAAACTCTGTCCACTATTACCAAAAGGAAGCTTACGGTGCCACATTTGAATCCGAAATTTCTCAAGCAAAACTTGAAGAAGAAGGAAAAAGAATCGCTGGAGAAGTACTTACTAGACTTCGTGGAATGAAGAACTTAGCGAATGTCCCTATTACGATTGCGCTTTTTAAACAGAAGAGTCGATCTTCTGTTGTTCCAGGGAATTTTATCGCTTACGCCTCAGCAGATAAAGGAAGTTCAAAATTGGGAGCTTGGCAAAGCCTAAACGAAAATTATTTCCTATTTCCTTCTACAGAAGCGACAAATGCCCATCGTGACGATGTTACATTCTTTTTGAATTTTAAACAGGACGTGGAAACGTATTTTCCGAACTTTAACGGCGTCATTGGTCAGGCGTTTTATGTAGGAGATCAACTTCAAGAGTTGAAGATCGATATTCCGATCCAGTTTTACGGAAAAGCAGAAGCAGTTGGCTTCACGCAATACGTAACAGGCTTAGTGATGGAACATTTCCCTGACTACTATTCAGTAGAGGTAAACATCACTTCCGTCAACGGACAAGAAGGTCTGATCGTAAAAGAGGCTGGAGACAAAGAACCATTTGTTCATATTTATCAATAATCCTAAAGACAAGGTGAATGCCTTGTCTTTTTTCTCTTCATTTGAAGGTCCATTCATTTCCATGCTAAAATGGAGTGTGAAACGTTTTCATACATAAGGAGGCGGAAGAAATGGTACAACAGTATAAACATGAACCATTCACAGACTTTTCTAATGAACATGAACGCGAAGGATTTTTATTAGGCTTAAAGACAGTAGAAGGATATCTTGGCCAAGACTATGATTTAATCATTGGTGGCGAGCGAGTTTCTACAGAAGATAAAATTGTTTCATATAATCCATCACATAAAACAGAAGTAGTTGGACGCGTCTCCAAGGCGAATCGTGAACTAGCAGAAAAAGCCATGCAAGCGGCTGTGGAGGCATTTAATACCTGGAGAAAAGCAAAGCCAGAATTACGTGCAGATGTGCTCTTTAAAGCAGCTGCCATCATACGCCGTCGCAAACACGAATTCTCTGCCTTGTTAACAAAGGAAGCTGGGAAACCTTGGAGAGAAGCGGATGCTGATACAGCTGAAGCGATTGACTTCCTAGAATATTACGCGCGTCAGATGCTGCAACTTAAGGACGGTGTACCAGTAAATAGCCGACCAAATGAATTTAACCGTTATGACTATATTCCGTTAGGTGTTGGAATCATCATCTCTCCTTGGAATTTCCCGCTAGCCATCATGGCTGGAACAACCGTAGCCGCGATCGTATCGGGGAATACGGTTCTTTTAAAACCAGCGTCTACCACACCTGTTGTGGCAGCGAAATTTGTGGAAGTAATGGAGGAAGCGGGATTACCGAAGGGTGTACTCAACTTTGTACCTGGTAGCGGAGCAGAAGTTGGTGACTACTTGGTAGATCACAAGGATACACGTTTTATCTCCTTTACGGGCTCAAGAGATGTGGGACTACGAATTTTCGAGCGTGCCTCTAAATTAAATGAGGGCCAAATCTGGTTAAAGCGTGTGGTTGCAGAGATGGGTGGAAAAGACACGATTGTCGTTGATAAGGAAGCAGACCTTGAGTTAGCGGCACAATCCATTGTTGCCTCGGCATTTGGCTTCTCTGGTCAAAAATGTTCTGCGTGCTCTCGTGCAGTAATCGTCGAGGATGTTTACGATACCGTATTAAAGCGTGTGGAGGAACTAACCAATCAGTTAACTCTTGGCAACCCTGAAGAGCAAAGCACGTATATGGGACCAGTGATAGACCAAAGTGCTTTTAATAAAATCATGAGTTATATTGAGATGGGAAAGAAGGAAGGCCGTCTAGTCGCTGGAGGAGGGGGAGATAACTCTGAAGGCTTTTTCATTAAGCCTACCGTATTCGCAGACTTAGCCCCGAATGCACGATTGATGCAAGAAGAAATCTTTGGACCTGTTGTTGGCTTTACAAAAGCTAAGGACTTTACAGAAGCGATTGAGATAGCAAATAACACAGAATATGGATTAACGGGTGCCGTTATAACAACCAACCGTGAACATATGCAACAAGCACGGGAAGACTTTCACGTAGGGAATCTATACTTTAACCGTGGCTGTACAGGTGCGATTGTAGGGTATCAACCATTCGGAGGCTTTAATATGTCAGGAACCGACTCAAAAGCGGGCGGCCCTGATTACTTATTGCTACATCTACAGGCAAAAACAACATCTGAATTGTATTGATTAATGTGCTAGCACCACTCCAGATTTGGGGTGGTGTTTTTTTGTGAGTTGAATGCCTTGGAGTAAGGGGAGGGGGTTATGACGTGAGAGTAAGGGGGAAACGAGAGAGAGGAGTCATAAGAAGAAGGTTATGACGTGAGAACAAGGGGAAAACGAGAGCAAGGAGTCATAAGATCAGAGTTATGACATCATGGCAAGAAAAACATAACTTAAGAAGTCATAACAACAAGAAAATGTAGGACTAAGTTCACTAGAATTCGCCCCAAAAAGCCCATTTTTACAACTTAATTTTATAAATTTCAATGTATACATATCAGTAAATGATAAGCTGAGCCCTATAATCATACAAATACTATGAATATTTATAAATTAATGGATTAGTTTTCAGATAATTCAGTTAGATAGAACCCAATATGTATGCTACGCTTGTTATGTTGGTTCGGCCACGGCAAGAAATCATGTGTATAATTTTACAGAAAAATTGTATGAGCCAATAAAATAGTGAGAGGGGAAATGTGAAAAAAATATGGAAACAGCTACGTTAGTTACTTTTATTGTGTATCTAGTTGGCATGCTGATCATTGGTTTGATCTCGTTTAAGCTAACTAGTAATCTATCGGACTATGTATTGGGAGGAAGAAGTCTTGGACCAGGTGTGACTGCTTTAAGTGCTGGTGCTTCTGATATGAGTTCATGGCTACTGCTTGGATTACCAGGTCTTGCTTATGCGACTGGATTGGATTCCATTTGGATGTGTGTGGGTTTACTCATTGGTGCCTATTTAAATTGGAAATTTGTCGCTTCAAGACTTAGATCGTACACTGAGGTTGCAAATGATTCGATTACTGTCCCCGATTTTTTTGAAAATCGCTTCAAAGATCAATCACGTTTACTACGAGTTATCTCCGCGTTAGTCATATTAATCTTTTTCACCTTTTACGCGTCTTCAGGTTTAGTAGGAGGAGCATTGTTATTCCAAGAAACATTTGGAATGTCTTATAATACAGCTCTCTTTATTGGAGCAATTGTTATTATTTCGTATACTTTCTTAGGAGGCTACTTAGCGGTCAGTTGGACGGACTTTTTCCAAGGTTTATTAATGTTCTTAGCATTGGTGATTGTTCCGATTGTCGCAATTGTTAAATTAGGTGGTTGGGGTGAATCGATGGACGCCATCCGCAGTATTGATCCATCCTATCTCAATGCATTTGATTCAGTGACGGCAATGGGGACGATCTCATTACTTGCGTGGGGATTAGGATACTTCGGTCAACCGCATATTATTACCCGCTTTATGGGGATTCGTTCCACGGAGGAAGTAAGAAAAGCAAGATGGATTGGGATGAGCTGGATGACCATTTCGATTGTTGGAGCGATCATTGTCGGGTTGGTCGGAATCGCTTATTTTGCTGATAATCCACTTATTACAGCGGATGTAAATAATAGTGAGAAAGTGTTTATTTTTTTCTCAGACATCTTGTTTAATCCTTGGGTTTCAGGAATTCTGCTTGCTGCCATTCTTTCGGCAATTATGAGTACCATTGATTCACAGCTATTAGTATCTTCCAGTGCGTTAGCCGAAGACTTCTACAAAGCGCTGTTCCGAAAGAATGCTAGTGATGCAGAATTGGTGTGGGTTGGTAGAGCGGGAGTAATCGTTATTGCTCTTGTGTCCATTGCACTTGCTTATACAGGCAATCCTGAAAATGGTGGAGCGTCTATATTAGACCTTGTTAGTTATGCTTGGGGAGGATTTGGAGCGGCATTCGGTCCGGTAATCATTCTGTCTCTCTATTGGAAGCGAATGAACCGAAATGGTGCTCTAGCGGGTATGATAACAGGTGCAGTGACCGTGGTTGTGTGGAAGCAATTAACCACGGCTGGTATTATCCCGTTTGAGTTATACGAAATTGTACCAGGATTTATCTTAGCAACCATCGCCATTATCGTGTTCAGCTTAACAGGAAACGAACCAAAGAAAAGCATTAAAGAAGAGTTTGTTGAAGCGGTTGAGAATGATATTGAAAGTAAATGATGCATGAACCACTCGCGTGTTTGCGAGTGGTTTTTAATATATTAATAATTTGTAAAGATTAAAAACAGAGAATAGGGTGAATTTTAATTCTTATGACACAGTAAATGGAATTTTTCGGTTAACGAATTACTTGATTTGTCGAAAAATAGTCCTTTTTTACTGAAATTGTAAATTTACAAAACTAGTAAACTAGCTTAATGATAGCTTCATATTTATTTCATAACATATTCCTTGTGAAGAAAAATATGAGGGGGAAATTCAATGTTTAATAAAACTTTCAAAAAGAAGATCATTCCGTTTGCAGCAGTCACAACGTTGGCTTTAACAAGCTTAGTAGGATCATTCTCTACTACTGAGGTAGAAGCAAAATCTAGTACAAGCAATGATGCAGAAATCAAAAACGTTATTTTCCTAATTGGAGATGGAATGGGTGTTTCCTATACATCAGCCTACCGTTATATGACGGATAGCGATAACTCAAAATTTGTAGGAAAATCTGAATTTGATAATTACCTAGTTGGGCAACAAATGACCTATCCTGAAGACCCTTCTCAAAACGTAACAGACTCAGCTTCTGCAGCTACGGCTATGTCAGCTGGTATTAAAACGTACAACAATGCGATCGCAGTGGATAATGACGGTTCAGAAGTAAAAACGGTGTTAGAGGCAGCGAAAGAAAGAGGCAAAGCGACTGGATTAGTAGCAACCTCCGAAATTACGCACGCAACACCAGCATCATTCGGTTCTCATGATGAGAGTAGAAAAAATATGAATGCCATCGCAGATGATTATTTTGATGATTTAATTAATGGAAAGCAAAAGGTAGACGTCCTACTTGGTGGTGGTACAAGCCTGTTTGATCGTGCAAATCGTGATTTAACAGCAGAATTCCAGGAAGCTGGATATAGCTATGTAACAAATAAAGAAGATCTACTAAATGATACAAATGATCGAATTCTAGGATTGTTTGCAGAAGGCGGACTTCCGAAGATGATCGACCGTACGGAAGACATTCCTTCATTAGAAGATATGACAAATACAGCAATTGATCGTTTATCAAAAGATAAAGATGGCTTCTTCTTAATGATTGAGGGTAGTCAAATTGACTGGGCTGGCCACGATAATGACATCGTTGGCGCCATGAGTGAAATGGAAGACTTTGAAAAGGCATTTAAAGCAGCTATTGAGTTTGCTAAGAAGGATAAGCACACGTTAGTCGTGGCAACAGCTGACCACTCAACGGGTGGATACTCAATCGGTGCTGATGGAGTCTATAACTGGTTCGGTGAGCCAATTAAGGCAGCAAAGCGCACTCCTGACTTCATGGCAGCTGAAATCGCAGCAGGAGCGAATGTAAGAGAAACACTAACAAAATATATCGACCAAAGCATCCTTGCTTTAACAGATGCTGAAATTCATTCTGTAGAGGCTGCAGCTTCTAAGAAAGCTGTGGATATTGATAATGCAATTGAAGAAATTTTTAACGAGCGCTCTCACACTGGATGGACAACTGGTGGACATACAGGAGAAGACGTACCTGTATATGCATATGGTCCTGCTAGTGATCGTTTTGCTGGTCAAATCGACAACACCGATCATGCGAAAGTCATCTTTGACTTATTAGAAAAAGGCCAAAACAAGACAGTTATTAATGACAAGTAATAAGCAAGAAGAATCCCGTTGGAAAGCAGCGGGTTCTTTTTCTTAAAAGATAAGAAGGCATAAATTATTGAACTTTGAACAATGTCTAGCTCCAGCGCCTAGCTCCTCGGTGGAATAATCTAATGCCATTATTCTTTGGTCATAAGCCAAAGCCCTCCAGAGGTCAGGACCTCTTGCGGTCTCCGTCTTATGCCTGTCGGAGCTTACCAAGGCGCTTGCGCTTTTCTTATAAGGAGGCAGCTATGAAAAGAATATCTATAGCCATTATTTTGTTACTTTTATCTGTTGTAACAGCTTGCAATAACGAGGATAAGCTGAGTGAGGAAAAGGTATCAGCAACAGCAACAGCTACTGCTAAAGAACCAACAAAAGGCACAACCGAGTATGTTCCAAACCCTCAAGTACCAGATGATCGTGAACTGGATGAAGTAGGAGAGGTTATTACTGATCGTAAAGGAGAAATTACGCTTCTTAGCCAGTTGACACCGAATGAAGCGGTTGATCTTGGATCTATTCAATTGGTTGTAAAAGATGTAAAGACTATTCACTTACGTCCCGATTATGGAATGATTGATTATTTTCATATGCTAACTCATGATGAAGAATTTGATTTTGTTAAGGTGTTTTTTGAAGTAACAAACACCTCCAACGAAGAAGTAAACTTCGGTCCTGTTGCACTTGTTGAAACAAGTGAAGGAGAAAAGGTCACATGGGAAAAAGATATTTATTTAGACGGGTTACACGGTGTGTATGCTCCTGGCGAAAAGAAGCAGGGGAACGTCGGATTTATTTTAGAGAACTCTAATATTCAATCAGTAAAAGTGCTAACTAGTGATGTCTACGATGCGAACGAAAAGCTAATACAAAAGGCTACGGAGCTTGAGTATAAGTTTAGTGAATAATAATGTGTGTGCCACTCTTAGGAGTGGTTTTTTTGTTTAGGAGATTAAACAACAGAAAGGGTCGAGAGACAGCGAATAAACTTTTGAGGATAGCAAATAAGAGTGCTGGATCGCAAATAAATTCTGAGGATAGCAAATAAGAGTGCTGGATCGCAAATAAATTTTGAGGATAGCAAATAAGAGTGCTGAATCGCAAATAAATTTTGAGGATCGTAAATAAGAGTGCTGGATCGCAAATAAAATTTTGAGGATAGCAAATAAGAGTGCTGGATCGCAAATAAATTTTGAGGATCGCAAATAAATTCCTGGAATCGCAAATAAAAATTCAGGATCGCAAATAAATTTCTAGAATAGCAAATAAATTTCTAGAATCGCAAATATATTTTCAGAATCGCAAATATATCCTGAAAATCGCAGATAACCATCTAAAAAGAGAGCTCTAGGGGAAAAATTTGTTCAAAAGTGATCGAGTTTCGATGAAATATTCCTCTAGAGCAACAAAAAGTACTGGCCGAATGCAATTTCGGCCAGTTTTTTGTTGATTATCTTCCGATTTTGACTCACCTCCGCTTTTGGATTCGTCTAGCTCCAGCGACTCGCCTTACGCTTGTCGGGGCTGACGGTTAAATTGGGAGGTTCTAACTGCCCGCTGGAGTCCGACTGAGTGGATGATGGTCAAATAGAGAGGTCCTAACTGCCCGGTTGAGTCCGAATAGGTGGCTGACGGTCAAATAGAAGAGATCTAACTGCCCGCTGGAGTCTGACAGGGGGCATGACGGTCAGATAGGAAGGTTCTAACGGCCCATCAGAGTCCAAGTGAGCAACAACCGGTCAATTAGAAAGTGTCATCTGTCGCCCTAAACAAGCCGCTTCCACTTTTGGTGTCGTCTAGCTCCAGCGGCTAGCCCCTCGAGGTCGTAAGTCAATCCCTTTCAGAAAGCAGGCTTTCTTGCAGGGCTCGCCTTACGCTTGTCGGGGCTGTTCAAGCCGCTTCCGCTTTGGAGATTTTGTCGAAATAATAATCTGAAAATTTTAGAAAAAGTGGTTCCTATCTCCAAATATCTGTTATATAATACAACATGTAAATATAACTGTATTATAACAATGGGGACAAAAACGAAGGGAGAGGTTTATACAATGACAAATGAAAGAGTAAGAGAGTTACAGGAAAGCTGGGAAATGGATGCGCGTTGGAAGGGGATTGAAAGACCATATTCTGCAGAAGAGGTAATTAAACTAAGAGGCTCCATTGATATTGAACATACGCTGGCTCGCCGGGGAGCAGAAAAACTGTGGAAGCTTGTGAAGGAAGAAGACTTCGTAAACGCACTAGGCGCATTAACGGGCAATCAAGCGGTTCAACAGGTGAAGGCGGGATTGAAAGCCATATACTTAAGCGGTTGGCAAGTAGCAGCAGATGCAAATCTTTCTGGACATATGTATCCAGATCAAAGCTTGTATCCAGCCAACTCTGTACCAAGTGTGGTAAAGAGAATTAATCAAGCGTTACAACGCGCTGACCAAATTACTCACTCTGAAGGGGACGACTCGATCGATTGGTTTGCACCTATTGTGGCAGATGCTGAGGCTGGTTTTGGTGGACAATTAAACTGTTTTGAATTGATGAAAGGCATGATTGAAGCAGGGGCTGCTGGTGTTCACTTCGAAGATCAACTTTCTTCTGAGAAAAAATGTGGTCACTTAGGCGGAAAAGTACTACTTCCAACGCAAACCGCTGTACGTAACCTCATTGCGGCTCGTCTTGCTGCTGATGTAATGGGTGTTCCAACTGTACTAGTGGCAAGAACGGATGCGAATGCTGCTGACCTGATTACAAGTGATGTGGATCCGGTTGATGCTCCGTTTATTACAGGTGAAAGAACACCAGAAGGATTTTTCCATACGAAGGCTGGACTCGATCAAGCCATTGCTAGAGGGTTAGCATACGCACCATACGCAGATCTTATTTGGTGTGAAACATCGGAGCCAAATATTGAAGAAGCACGTAGATTTGCCGAAGCCATCCATGAGAAATTCCCTGGAAAGCTTTTAGCATATAATTGTTCTCCATCGTTTAACTGGAAAAAGAAGCTCGATGATGACACGATTGCGAAGTTCCAAATCGAGCTTGGTAAGATGGGCTACAAGTTCCAGTTTGTAACGTTAGCTGGTTTCCATGCCCTCAACCACAGTATGTTTGAACTTGCTCGTGGGTATAAGGATCGTGGGATGGCAGCGTATTCAGAGCTTCAGCAAGCAGAGTTTGCTAGCGAAGAAAATGGCTATACGGCTACAAGACATCAACGAGAAGTGGGTACAGGTTACTTTGACCAAGTCTCAATGGTGATTTCTGGTGGTACTTCTTCCACAACTGCTTTAAAGGGGTCAACGGAAGAAGAGCAGTTTACTGCAACAAAGTAAGTAGCTTCAAACTTGTTTTACACCTTTATTTGTAACCTCCATTTTGTCCTTCTCTTTCTAATGAAAGGGGAGGAATTTTTTTGTTCCTTACGATTGGGTTATACTTTATATACGAACAATTATTAGGGGATCTACATACAAATTTAAGGAGGAGGGATGATAGTATGCGACCTGATATTGATGAGTATCTTCAGCAAGGGATTCACGGGAAAAAGGAAATCAATCCTGATGAAAGACGCCGATTTTTAGGAACATTACGAGAACGTGTCGTCATTGCCTTAAAACAACCACAGCTGATTGAACCAGGCATCTATCCAGAAGTGGAGGCAGCTCTAAAAGAAAATAAAAAAGCCCATCTCTATTTGAATGGCAACATGACCTACGAGTATTTATCTAAGTATAAAAAAGTAGCCGATCAGTATGATGTAGAGTATACGCTTGTGACAAACAAAGAATATGACTCGGAACTCGGGCTTGTTCTTGCTTATGATTATGCAATAGATAAGGAAAGCATCTATGTCGAAAAGAAAATAAGCATAGATCCAACTCCAAAGAAAAAGGGCTTCTTTGGAAAGCTATTTGGGAATTAACTTGGCAGTCACGAAAAGTAGACTGCTTTTTCTTAAGAGACAATAAAGTATAAATTCTTGAACTTTGAACAGTGTCTAGCTTCAGCGCCTAGCTCCTCGGTGGAATAATTTAATGCCATTATTCCTTGGTCATTAGCCAAAGCCCTACAGAGGTCAGGACCTCTTTCGGTCTCCGTCTTATGCCTGTCGGAGCTTACCAAGGCGCTTCCGCTTTTAATAATCCCTTTGCCCAAAGCATAAAACTTTGATATCATCAGTGTATTATTGTGTGAAAAGTTCAAAAAAATTTATGGAGGTGAGAGGATGTCAAGAATATCCATCGAAGAGGTAAAGCATGTGGCGCATTTAGCGAGACTTGCCATTACAGAGGAAGAAGCTGTGAATTTTCAAAAACAGCTAGATGCAATCATTACATTCTCGGAGCAATTGAACGAGCTTGATACTGAAAATGTGGAACCGACATCCCATGTTTTAGATATTAAAAATGTATTAAGAGAAGATGTTTCAAAAGAAGGCTTGCCACAAGAGCTTGTCTTAAAAAATGCACCAGATCAACAGGACGGACAAATCAAAGTTCCGCCGATTATTGAGTAAGGAGGACAATATGAGCTTATTCGATCAAAAAGTATCTGACCTTCATGAGCAGCTACATAAAAAAGAAATTAGTGTTACAGATCTTGTAGAAGAGTCGTATAAAAGAATATCAGAAGTCGAGACCCAAGTGGCCGCATTTTTAACATTAGATGAAGAGCGAGCACGAAGCCAAGCCAAGAAACTAGATGAAAAGCTAGGAACGGACGAAGCAAAAGGTTTGCTATTCGGTATGCCAGTTGGGGTTAAAGACAATATTGTAACAAAGGATTTACGTACAACAGCAGCAAGCCAAATTCTACATAACTTTGATCCAATCTATGATGCAACAGTTGTGAGAAAGCTTCAGGAAGCTGAAACCATTACGATTGGGAAACTAAATATGGACGAGTTTGCCATGGGATCGTCAACGGAAAACTCTGGGTTTAAAAAGACGAAAAACCCATGGAATATTGAAACCGTTCCTGGAGGATCTTCAGGTGGTTCAGCAGCAGCCGTAGCAGCCGGTGAGGTTCCGTTTTCACTAGGTTCCGATACAGGTGGATCTATTCGTCAACCTGCTAGTTTTTGTGGAGTGGTTGGTTTAAAGCCTACGTATGGACGAGTATCTCGATTTGGGTTAATTGCTTTTGCTTCTTCACTAGACCAGATTGGCCCGATTACTAGAACCGTTGAAGACAACGCATACGTATTACAGGCCATTGCTGGTGTGGATCCAATGGATTCAACGTCTGCCAATGTTGAAGTTCCATCGTATGTGAACGCCTTAACAGGTGAAGTAAAAGGGTTAAAAATCGGAGTTCCTAAGGAATATCTTGGAGAAGGTGTAAATCCAGAGGTTCGCGAATCTGTCATGCAGGCGTTAGCAACCCTTGAAAAGCTAGGAGCCACTTGGGAGGAAGTTTCATTGCCTCACTCAAAGTATGCTCTTTCAACGTATTACCTACTAAGTTCTTCCGAAGCTTCTGCTAACCTAGCACGCTTTGACGGAGTTAGATATGGCTATCGTTCTCCGAATTCGGACAACTTAATGGATCTGTATAAAAACTCAAGAGCTGAGGGCTTTGGAGATGAAGTGAAACGCAGAATTATGCTTGGGACCTTTGCTTTAAGCTCAGGCTATTATGATGCGTATTATAAGAAAGCACAAAAGGCACGTACATTGATTAAAAAGGATTTTGAGGATGTATTTGCGAAGTATGATGTCATTGTTGGACCAACAACACCAACACCTGCTTTTAAAATTGGTGAAAAGACAAGTGACCCACTAACGATGTATGCTAATGATATTTTAACCATTCCAGTAAATCTTGCTGGGGTACCTGGAATTTCTGTGCCATGTGGTTTTGATCAAGGACTGCCATTAGGTTTACAAATTATCGGTAAGCACTTTGACGAAGCAACTGTCTACCGTGTAGCTCATGCATTTGAGCAGGCGACAGACTTCCACAAGCAAAAGCCAGGTCTGTAAGGGGGATAAGAATGGAATTCGAAACGGTAATTGGACTTGAAGTCCATGTAGAGTTAAAAACAGAATCAAAAATCTTCTCTGCAAGTCCCAACCATTTTGGTGCGGAACCTAATACAAATACAACGGTGATTGACCTTGGATATCCAGGTGTTTTGCCGGTATTAAATAAAAAGGTTGTTGACTACGGGATGAAGGCTTGTATGGCCTTAAACTGTAACGTCGCAACCCATACGAAGTTTGATAGAAAAAATTACTTTTATCCAGACAACCCGAAGGCATATCAAATTTCTCAATTTGATCAGCCAATTGGTGAACATGGCTATATTGAAATTGAAGTAGATGGATATAAGAAGAAAATCGGCATCACAAGAATTCATTTAGAAGAGGATGCTGGGAAGCTGAATCATGAAAATGGATACTCTCTATGTGACTACAATCGTCAGGGAACACCTCTTATTGAGATTGTATCAGAGCCGGATATTCGTACAGCGAATGAAGCATATGCTTATTTAGAAAAATTAAAATCGATTATTCAATATACAGGAGTATCTGATTGTAAGATGGAGGAAGGCTCCTTACGTTGTGATGCCAATATTTCGATTCGTCCAGTGGGACAAGAGGAATTTGGGACAAAAACCGAGTTGAAGAACTTAAATTCATTTAACTTTGTTCGCAAAGGAATCGAATATGAAGCGAAGCGTCAGGAAGAAGTGGTTCGAGCTGGAGGAAGTATTCAGCAGGAAACACGTCGTTATGACGAGGCAACCAATACCACTTTATTAATGAGGGTAAAAGAAGGTTCTGAAGATTATCGTTACTTCCCTGAACCAGATTTAACGGATTTGTATATTGATGAGGAATGGAAGGCCCGCATTTCTGCAGAAATTCCTGAGCTTCCAGATTCAAGACAGAAGCGTTATACCGAAGAGTGGGGATTACCAGCGTACGATGCGGCTGTTTTAACGGTTGTAAAGGAAACAGCTGACTTTTTTGAAGCAACTGTTGCTGCTGAAGCGGATCCGAAACAAGCTTCCAACTGGATCATGGGTGAGTTATCGGCCTACTTGAATGCAGAGCAAAAGGAGCTTGCTGATGTAGCTCTTACACCAGAAAGTCTTGCTGGAATGATCAAGCTCATTAGCGACGGAACCATTTCTTCTAAAATTGCGAAGAAGGTATTTAAAGAGCTTGTTGAAAAAGGCGGAAGTGCTGAGAAAATTGTAAAAGACCAAGGTCTAGTACAAATTTCTGATGAAGGTGCTCTACTAAAAGTAATTGCTGAAGTTCTTGATGCCAATCCACAATCCATTGATGATTTTAAAAATGGTAAGGAAAAGGCGATTGGTTTCCTTGTTGGTCAAATCATGAAAGCCACAAAGGGCCAAGCAAACCCACCACTAGTAAACAAACTATTACAACATGAAATAAGAAAACGCTAATAAAAAAGATTCCCTTGCTTAGAAGTAGCAAGGGAATCTCTTTATAGTTAGGCTTTTTGTTGGAGAAGGTCTGCCCCTTTTTTGAAAACAGTTTTGCGAAGGAAAGGAACAACCCAATAGTCTAAGCCATAACGTCCTGCATTGAATCCGGCAGTTAGAATAATCACACCCATTAGAATGTCTGTAGGGTTATGAGATACAGTACCTGCAAGCATGAAAGAGAAGTTCATGACTAGACCAAAGAACATAGCAGCAGTTGTAAAGCAACCAAGAATTAATCCTAAACCTACTAGAAATTCACCCCAAGGTACAAGGAAGTTAAATAGATCCACGTTCGGTAGTGCCACACCTTCAAGGAAAGATACATACCAGCTATAAACAATTCCATCTGGACCAGCGACAGGGTTTGCAATAGAACCTTTTAAGAATCCAGCAGCATCAAAACCACCACCAGTTATTTTGCCCCAGCCTGCTGTCATCCAAGCATAACCGAGATACACACGTAATAGAGTAAGAAGCGCTGCAGAAATCTTGTTTTCTCTTAAAAATTGATTAAACATAAATGATTCCGCCTTTCAAAATGGATTTAAATGAATGATTACACTCATAATATACAATGTTGTGATAGTGAAAAGAACAGTTTTGTGAAACAGTTCACAAATTGGTTAAAATCTTTTGAACGAATTGTTAACAATGTCCATTTTTGACTTAAGCCTTGTTCGGAAGAATGTTTGCATCCTTCTTAATAAATGTTTTACGAAGGAAAGGAACAACCCAATAGTCTAAACCATAACGTCCTGCATTGAATCCGGCAGTAAGAATAACCACACCCATTAGAATGTCTGTAGGGTTATGAGATACGGTACCAGCTAGCATGAAAGAGAAGTTCATGACTAGACCAAAGAACATAGCAGCAGTTGTAAAGCAACCAAGAATTAATCCTAAACCGACTAAAAACTCGCCCCAAGGTACAAGGAAATTAAATAGATCCACGTTCGGTAGTGCCACACCTTCAAGGAAAGATACATACCAGCTATACACAATTCCATCTGGACCAGCGACAGGGTTTGCAATAGAACCTTTTAAGAATCCAGTGGCGTCAAACCCGCCAGTTATTTTGCCCCAGCCTGCTGTCATCCAAGCGTAACCGAGATACACACGTAATAAAGTAAGAAGAGCTGCAGAAATCTTGTTTTCTCTTAAAAATTGATTAAACATAAATGATTCCGCCTTTCAAAAATGATTTAATTAATGATTACACTCATAATATACGATGTGACCATAGTAATAAACATAGGGCTACAGTTAAGTTCACAGTTTGTTAAAAGCTTATTGACTGAAGTGTGAACTATGTCACTTTTATGAACAACATGAATAGACAAGTTTTGTGGAAATAAGTATGTATTTCCCAGGAAAAGAGTATTTCCGACAAAAAAACAACCCATTCGCTGTCGAATGAGTTGTTCAGTAATCATTATTTCTCTTCTTTTAATAACGCGATAGATTCATTAAATTCTTTTTCAATTTGATCGTTTTGTTTATATGTAAGAATGCTGACAATAATCGCAACGATCGCATTGAGGAGGAAGCCAGGAACTATTTCGTATAAGTCAAAAATTCCACCTTCGGCTTGTTTCCAAAGAATCACCGTAATGGCACCCGTAATAATACCTGAAATGGCACCCCAGTTCGTCATCTTTCTCCAGAAGAGACTGAGGATAATGACCGGACCAAAGGACGCACCAAATCCTGCCCAAGCGTATGCAACGAGTGAAAGAATCGTATTGTCTTGATCTAGAGCTAATAATAGGGCAATAACAGCCACTGTCAAAACGGCTAATCTCCCTAATAAGACATAATGCTTGTCGGTCGCTTCTTTCTTTAATAGTACTTTGTATAAATCTTCAATAAGAGCACTTGAAGTAACAATGAGCTGAGATGAAATGGTGCTCATAATCGCTGCTAAGACAGCGGCAAGTAAGAAACCGGCAATGATAGGATGGAACAAATATTGTCCAAGTTCAATAAAGACGGCTTCAGGGTTAGAAAGGGTTAACTCAGGATTTTTCTTAAAATACGCAATCCCAATCATCGCTGTAAATATCGTACCAATGAGAGAGACAATCATCCACGTCATACCAATACGTCTTGCACTCTTCACTTCTTTAACGGTAGTAATGGCCATAAAGCGTACGATAATATGTGGCTGTCCAAAATAACCTAATCCCCACGCCATTGCAGACACAACACCGATCAAACTAGCCCCTTTTAATAAATCCATAAATTGTGGATTCACAAGCTTGACGGTCTCAAAGGTTTCAGCAGGTCCCCCAGTTTGCATTACTCCAACAATAGGTACGAAAATAAGAGCAAGTAGCATCATAAGGCCTTGAATAAAGTCGGTGTAACTTACGGCTAGGAAGCCACCGAATAACGTATAGGCAACAACAACAGCAGAGACGATAAATAATCCAGTATGGTAGCTGACCCCGAAGGAACTTTGGAAGAATACGCCTCCAGATACCATTCCGGAAGAAACATAGAATGTAAAGAATACGAGAATGACAATACCCGAAACAATACGAAGAAGTAGGGTTTTGTCTTTGAAACGATTTTCTAAGTATCCAGGTATGGTGATGGAGTCATTCGCAACTTGAGTATAGGAACGAAGTCTTGGAGCAACTAGGACCCAGTTTAAATAAGCACCGATGGTAAGACCGATGGCAATCCATGCATCTACGATACCGTTTACATAAATGGCACCAGGCAATCCCATTAAAAGCCAGCCGCTCATATCAGCAGCCCCTGCACTAAGTGCTGTAACAGCAGGACCTAATGATCTTCCACCTAACATATAATCTGTAAGATTGCTAGTTTTACGGTAAGAATACCAACCAATAAAGAGCATTCCAGCCATGTAAATTGCAATGGAGATACCTTGATAAATTTCATTGGACATTCATCTTTCCCCCTTTTGTTCTTGAACACAATTGTATAAATATATGCAATATTCTATCAGTTTTATACAAAAGTGACTATATTTTTTTATCCGAAATAAATAGTGAAATAGGTAACATAATTGCGATCCGTAAAAATCAGTCTATCATTTTTTTGAATAATAATACATATACTAAAAAAATTCAATCAAACGTTTGATTGAATTTTTTAGCCATCATTTTATAGGTTTAGGAGGGATTCGATCATCCTTAAGCTTTTTATCATTAATTTTTAACTCCGTATGATTCAAATAATTACGGATATTGGAACGGTGTAAAAAGAACAGGAGAAGTAAGAATAAGAAAAAAATAAGATCAGTATGATGGCCTTGCTCAAAAAAAGAGTATATCAGCATGGCGAACCCAACGGATATCGAACCAAAAAATACATATTTTGATAGAAAAATAACTATGAAAAAGGTAAGGAATGTAATAAGAAATAGAACAGGATTATAAACGATTAAAAACCCAGCAGTGGTCGCAATGGCTTTCCCCCCGCGAAACCCTGCAAAGATCGGAAAACAATGACCGATCACCGCGATTAATCCCGCATACAAAGGATCGAGATTAGAATGGAATAGCATCGGTAAATACGTCGCAAGGGCTCCTTTGCCGACATCAACAAGAAGTACAATGATTCCTGCCTTTTTTCCAAGAACCCTGATGGTATTGGTAGCACCTGGATTGTTGCTACCGAGCGTTCGAATATCCACTTGGAAAAGCCATTTTCCAACTAATAATGCGGTTGGAATGGAGCCGAGTAAGTAGGCTATGATAAGTAGACCATACTCCATATGATTCCTCCTTACATATAATTGTTATAATGTCTAAATTTTACCATATTTTTACCGGTGCTGTTAGAGTTGAGATTTTTACTTTTACCTATCTCCATGATATGATAGATTGTCAACAAATTTGCAGGAATGTAAGCAGTGAGATATGATATTAATGTTAAATGATGGAATCGGCATCGGAGTATACATACTAATAGAAAAAGAACCTTATTTTTTGAAATAGGATGATGAAAATGAAAAGAGCAAGAATTATTTATAATCCTACCTCGGGGAGAGAAGCCTTTAAAAAGCAACTGCCGGAGGTACTGCAAAAGCTAGAAATGGCCGGTTATGAGACTTCTTGTCATGCAACAACGGGTGCAGGTGACGCGACAGAGGCGGCTAAAATTGCTGTTGCTCGAAAATACGATCTTGTTGTAGCAGCAGGTGGAGACGGGACGATCAATGAAGTGGTCAATGGACTTGCTGAGCAAGAGTATCGTCCAAAGCTAGGAGTCATTCCAGTTGGAACAACCAATGATTTCGCAAGAGCTCTGCATATCCCACGGGACATTGAAGCGGCAGCTGATATTATTGTTAAGGGAGATACGATTCCTGTTGATATCGGCCGAATCAATGACAAGTATTTTATTAATATTGCTGGTGGTGGCCGTTTAACGGAGCTAACGTATGAGGTACCAAGCAAACTAAAAACGATGCTTGGGCAACTGGCTTATTACTTAAAAGGCATTGAAATGCTTCCTTCGATTCGTGCGACAGATTTAAGTATTGAGTACGATGGAAAGCTTTTTGAAGGAGAGGTCATGCTGTTTCTTGTCGGGCTAACCAATTCAGTGGGCGGCTTTGAGCGACTCGCTCCGGATGCGTCGATTAATGATGGAATGTTTACTTTATTGATTTTAAAGAAGACAAACCTTGCAGAATTTATCCGCATCGCAACATTAGCTGTTCGTGGAGAGCATGTAAATGACCCGCATGTTATTTATACAAAGGCAAACCGTATTAAAGTCCACTCAGAGGAAAAAGTTCAGCTCAATCTGGATGGAGAATTTGGAGGCCTATTACCTGCTGAGTTTGTGAATTTATACCGACATTTAGAAGTGTTTGTACCGATTGATCAAATACGTGAGCAGGACCGACCAGCAGAGGGTTGGAATGTTTCAGGAAACTAATCACTATATAGGTGGTTAGTTTCTTTTTGTAGTTTCGTATCTGTGATGAAGTTATGATACAATTTTTCATATCGATAATGATAAAGGAAGTAACCAATGACAAAAACAATACCCGTTCAAAAAAATGATTATATAGAAGTTGTATTTGAAGACTTAACCCATGACGGTGCCGGTGTAGCTAAAGTAGATGGCTATCCGTTATTCGTCAAAAATGCTCTGCCTGGTGAAAAAGCAAAGATAAAGGTAATTAAGGTCAATAAGGGATATGGATTCGGTCGTTTAGAAGAAATCCTTGAAGAAAGCCCGTACCGTGTGGATGCCCCATGCCCGATTTATAAGGAGTGTGGAGGCTGCCAACTTCAGCATCTGAGCTATGAAGGACAGCTGTTGGCGAAGGAAAAACAAGTAAGAGACGTCCTTACCCGTATCGGCAAGCTAGAGAATGTAAAGGTTCATCCTGTATTAGGCATGAGTGAGCCTTGGAGATACCGAAATAAAGCACAAGTTCCTGTAGGTGAGCGTGAAGGCGGCTTGATTGCCGGTTTTTATCAACAGCGCAGCCATGAAATTATCGATATGGAAGCTTGTATGATTCAGCAGGAAAAAAATGACGAGGTCGTCCAGGCGGTAAAGAGAATCTGTACAAAATATGGGGTCACCGCCTATAACGAGCAGCGTCATAAAGGAACATTAAGACATATCATGGCTCGCCACGGACAAGTCACAAAGGAAGTCATGGTCGTTCTTGTCACACGTACGTCAGAGCTTCCAAACAAGGAAAAGATCGTTAAAGAGATCGTCGAAAGTGTTGATGGAGTTAAATCGATTATCCAGAATGTTAACTCAAAGAAAACCAATGTCATCCTTGGTGATGAGACTCGTGTGTTATGGGGAGAAGAGGTCATCTATGACTTAATCGGCAACGTCAAATTTGCGATTAGTTCAAGATCCTTTTACCAAGTGAATCCAGAGCAAACGAAAGTACTCTACGACAAAGCGCTGTCTTACGCTGAACTAACTGGTGAGGAAACCGTGATCGACGCTTATTGTGGAATTGGAACGATTTCACTGTTTCTTGCGCAAAAGGCTAAGAAGGTGTACGGAGTTGAAATTGTCCCTGAGGCGATTGCAGATGCGAACCGGAATGCAGAGTTAAATGGGATTGGAAATGTTGAATTCGCGGTAGGAGAAGCAGAGGTCGTGATCCCTAATTGGTATAAGGAAGGAATCGTCGCGGATGTACTTGTCGTGGATCCACCTCGTAAAGGATGCGATGATGCATTATTGCAAACCATTATTGAGATGAAGCCTAAGAAGGTGGTTTATGTGTCTTGTAATCCGGCTACTTTGGCACGGGATTTACGGGTGCTTGAGGATGGTGGGTATACGACGGTTGAAGTGCAGCCTGTTGATATGTTTCCACATACGACGCATTGTGAGGCTGTGGCGAAGATCGTTTTAAATGTAGAAGGAGCCTAATAAAAGGCTCCTTCTAATTGTTATTTTATTTCCTAAGTCAGTAGTGAGAAGTTGAGAAGTATTTGAAGCTAAGTGACAAACGGTGAAAAAAATACTTTCTCAACTGGTCGATAAAAAAATGCTGATTCCCGGATCTAGGACTAGGAAGGTACGCTCTTATCGGTTGGGAGATCAGGTTAAGCACCCTATCTGATAATAGACGGAAAAATTACGCTTAAGTAGTAAATAAAATTAAAAATAGTCCTAATAGACGGAGAGATTCCGCCTATTGGCTCGAAAAACGTGAAAATGGAGGATTTCGCTTTGCATAATCGGAAAATCTCCCCTTATATGCCCCGAAACGAGCACCATTCTGTATCTAACCGGAAATTCTCCGATTATTTTACTACTGCTAGGTTTTACATGACAAGGAGTTAGGTATTTTAAAATAGATTGAGCTTCCCCCGATGCTAACGAACTAGTCTCCTTATTGGTTAGCAACGCTAGCCTTTACTTTATTAGGAGAATCATTGGTTGATTTCGTCCAGAACCAAGTTAATACGATTCCCAAAGCTAATATGACAGTCGAAAAATAGTAAGGGTAATTAATATCTACATCAAATAAGACACCGCCAATAATTGGACCACTAATGTTTGCTAAACTTGTAAACATGGAGTTCATGCCACCAATAAATCCTTGTTCATTTCCGGCATTATTGGATAGATAAGAGGTAACTGCTGGTCGAAATAAATCGAACCCTACAAAAACAATAAATGTTACCAGTAAAATAGTGAAATACGAATGTGCAACCGTCATTAAAAAGACAAGCAATGCTGACAAAATTAAACTGTATTTAATTAGCTTAATTTCTCCCCAAATACGAGTTAGCTTATCAAACAAAATGACTTGTGAAACAGCACCAAAAATGGCTCCACCTGTAATAACAATAGCTATATCTGATGGTTGAAATTGAAATTTATGATCCACAAATAAACTAAAGAATGATTCAAACGCAGCTAAACCGAAGGATGTAATAAATATTAAAAGAAACGCATACGAGTACTTTGGTGCAAGAATTCTTTTGATACTAACCTTACCTTCTCGTTCTTTCTCATTATGGACCGCTGACCGGTCTGGTTCAGATAATAAGAAAATCGAAAGAACAGCAGCAAATGCACCTAGTCCACCTGCAAAAAAGAACGGAATACGTGTACCGAATTCCGCTAAAAATCCACCAATCCCCGGACCAATGATAAAACCTGTACTTATAGCGGCTGACATATAACCAAGTGCTTTTGGACGAGTTTCTAAATTTGTTATATCTGCAATAAATGCGGTTACTGCTGGCATAATAAATGCGGCACTAATCCCACCAAGCATACGAGATAAAAAAAGTATTTCAATTTCTGTTCCCATTCCAAACAAAAATTCCGAAGCACCAAAGATAAATAACCCTATGACAATCATTTTTTTTCTTCCAAACTTATCGGCAGCTTTTCCTGCCATCGGTGAAACAACTAATTGAGCAATGGCAAAAGCCGCTGTTAAATATCCAACAGTTGTTCCAGTGATGCCTAACTCATTCATGAGCGTTGGTAAAACTGGGATGACTAAACCTATCCCCAAAAATGCAATAAATAAATTCAATAGCAATAATCCTAAGGTGACTTTATGGGCCTTCATATACATTCTCCTTAAAAAGGTGATTACGGTAAATTCTCTTATTGTTTACAACTATCATCCTAATCTATATAGTAACTATATAGTCAAGGGGGGTGTATATATATGAGTAAAAAAGACAGTAAATATTTATCGACAGGTGAATTTGCAAGGCTTTGCAAAGTAAATAAACAAACATTATTTTATTACGATCAAATCGGACTATTATCACCCATATTAAAAAATGAAAAAGGGTATCGTTTTTACTCCATTCATCAAATAGAGTTATTTTTTGTTATTGATTTATTAAAGGATCTTGGAATGTCATTAAACGATATTCAAACCTACATGCAAAATAAATCTCCTGAAAGTTTTCTGTCATTGATGTATCAAAAAAAGGAGGAAATCGTAAAAAAACGGAAAGATATTGAGATGAAGGAAAAAATGATTGATGCTAATATAGCGTTAATGGAACAAGCATTTCATCTTGATTTTCACCAAGTGACGTTTGAACAATTACCAGAAGCAACTCTTTATCTAAGTAGAAATATTGAGGATGTAACTGATAAAGAATTTATAGAAGTCGTATCAGATTTTATTAATGAATTGAGTACTTCTCAGCTCGATTCAGGATATCCAATAGGTAGTATTACAAAACGGGAAAATGTACTAAAGGGAGAATTCTCTAATTATAGTTATTTATATATTGAACAACCAAATCCGAAAGAAGGCTATCCTTATTTTCAAGCGGTAAAAGGTGACTTTCTCATTGGATATCATATTGGGGATGAGACAACCATTAATGATACATACAAGCGACTTTTTTCAGAATTGGAACGGTTAGATTTATCCTTAGGAGATTATGTTTTTGAAGAATTTATATACGATTCAATTGTAAAAAATAATAAGGAAGAGTATGTAACCAAAATAATGATTCAAGTTAAAGAAGCTTAGTTTCCTAAAAACTTTATTAGCTCAATTCCAGGTTATCGGATATATGGTCTTAGAGAAGAGTTTGGTTAATTGGCATTTGGGGCTAGTGAACATAAACCAAATAATTCAATTAATAGTGATAAGAAGTAATTCTTTCGTTGGCGGGGGAAGAATGATTAACATTTTTCCCATCAAATCAACCTCTCTTTAACCTCAGTGCATCAGACATTAACAAAGCTTTTAAATATGTCACTGAAATGATTATCAAGGGTTATCCCAGGTCGTCCTGTTCCCATATCCAAAGTGTATACAGGTCCAATATGTTCCCCTTCTTTAATTTCTAACCCAAGTAAATTACTGTACCATTGTATGGAACGTTCTAAATCCGTTACATGAACAAAAATCGTATCAATCCTATTTTCTATTGGTTTATCCAAGTTTGTTCACCTCCAAAATATATACCATATAATTCCACATTCATTTAAATAATCCTTCAAATAGTACAGTAAACATTATGTTGTCTATGATCAGTATGGAGAGTCTTATTTTATAAAAGGAGCAGGTTTATGGAAGAAGGTTTCTAGCCAAATGGGAACTATGAATACTCTATGGACGTATTAATAGTAATGAGTAAGTTAATAGTCAAAGGAGCTTGTTTCTAAGTTAAAACATTTATAAAATTTTTATTTGAAAAGGGTAATGTCATTCGTATTGAAATGGATACCTATAAGCATAGCTTGTTATTTGGTATATTTATAGGGATTATGGTGGGTGTTTGTCCTTTAACTCTAAAAAAATCTAATTAAGTTAAGTAGTGTTGATCATTATAAACTAAAACTAAAACTAAAAAGTCAGAGGTATATACTATGAAATTTTTTATGAAATTCAGTGGATGGTTATTGATCCTAATTGCTGTTCTAGGGGGGATTGGAGCTGCAACAGACAGTAGTGGGGAAGAAGCCTCGTTTATCGTGTTTATGATTTCGTTTTTTGTTGTTTTACCCTTCCTACTAGGTTATTTCCTTATCCTAAAAAGTAATAGTATATCTTTAAAACAACACATGATAAATATTTACTATACTTTTAAAAAGGGAAAATCCTCCAACAAACAGAATGAAGACATCGATAACAAAAAAGAGATTAGTGCATTAGGAGCCTTTCTAAGGTTAATAGTAATCATCTCTTTTGTAGGATTTCTGTTTCTCACGATTATGTGGTTACCCTTATTTCTTCCTAAACTAATAGTTAAAGCAAATGGAATAATTCTATACGCTAGTGACATGGTAAATGTATTATTTGTTTTTATATTCAACGTTGTGTGGTTCTTCTCTACCCTTTATCTAGTAAAAAATGAGAAAATCTTTAGATGGCTTCTATTAGTTCCTGTTACTACTTATATCTTTCTGTTTTTTAACTATCAGTACATCGATGAAAAAGGTATTCATTCAAATGATTACTTCCAGTTAGCTACTACTCATTATAAGTGGGATAAAGTTAAAGAAGTACATTTTGTTCCAAGTGTATACGACGGAAAACGAAGTCACCGAACTGTAGAGATACAAATAGCATATCTAATTGGGGAAGAATGGTACTGGATTAATAACGCTAAAGATAGCCAAATTACGGGTTTAAAAACATACTTAAAGGGCAGAAAATATCCAAGTTCTTATATTCAACCTTTAGATAAAGAAACACTAGAAGAGTTAATTGATGAAAAACAAGACAATAAAGAACGTTATGAAAACCTAATTAAACTACTAGAAGTAAAAGATATAAAGAAACCACCGGCAGAAGTAATCCAAAATAATGATAAACAGTAAAGAAATTTCAACTAAATAGAGTGGGATACTCCCTATTACGAACGGGTGCTCTTGTTGAACAAGAAATGTCTGTCAGCAAGGACTGACCGGTTATGCTTTAGAAGGGATGCCATTATATTAAACAAATGGGGCAGCATTCCTGGCAATAAATTAAAGATGAGAATAGGATTAAAAGGAAAGATTGTGAACCTATACACTTAAATAATAGGGGGCAAGAGTTAAAGAAGAGATCGCTGCTGCGGTCTTTTTTCTTCTTCCACAAAAGGGGCAGGTTAGTTTAAGTGTAATGATTCACAATTAGCATTGTTTATTAAGAAGATGAAAGAACGTAATTTATTGTATAACTTCATACATGATGCGATGCTTCAATTGAGAAGGGGCGCTTTTCTTATTCAACAAACGGGCCCTACGATCGCTTGGCAATAAGATATTAGTTAGTATAAAGATTGTATATATTTCACTTAAACTAAACCGATTTCAGTGTGAACAATGTGGAGGAGAAATGGTCGCTGAATATTATAAAGGGATTTACGGGTAGGAGTATCGACTACAGGATTTCCAATAATTATGGTGGAAGAAAAAAGACCGGACGTATTTTGTACGGTTTTTCTTATATTTTTGTAAGATATTTGAGTTTATCACGTCTTATATGTAAGGAGGTGAGATGGTGACACAGATTGAGGATATTTATAATACATACTTTAAAGATGTATTTTTATATGTGTATAGTTTGTCTGGCGATAAGCATATCGCTGAAGATATCACTTCGGAAACTTTTATGAAGGCACTAACATCGCTAGACAGTTTCAGAGGGGATTGTGATATCCGTGTTTGGTTATGCAAAATTGCCAAAAACAGTTATTACTCTTACTTGGGTAAGAAAAAAAGCTTTGTAGATTTAGAGTCACTTCCGGAATCAGCTAGTGAAGACAATGTAGAACAAGAAATAACCACTTCGCAAGCGTCTATGAAGGTACATGAAATTATCCAGAATTTAAAAGAGCCATATAAAAAAGTCTTTACGCTCCGTGTATTTGGAGAACTGTCATTTAAGCAAATTGGCAAATTGTATGCAAAAAGTGATAACTGGGCTTGTGTTACTTATCACCGTGCTAGAGAAAAGATTAAAGCGCGATTGGGGGATTATCGATGAAAATTAGTTGTAATATGATTAGGGATATACTGCCTTTATATGTCGAGAATATGGCAAGTCAAGATACTAGAGATATCGTTGAAGAACATATAGCTTCTTGTGAAAACTGCAAAAAACGACTTGAAGAAATGAGGACGCTTGAAGAACCGCCAATAGATACCGATATAGCTCCCTTAAGAAACATACAAAATACATTGCGAAGGGAAAAGCTGCAAACGATTATTCTTTCAGTCATGGTAACATTGGTTTTTGCAGTGGTTACAATGGCTTATCTGACAGAGCCAGCATACATTTCTTATAATGAAAATGCGGTTTCGATCATTGAAAAGGATGACGGAACTGTACTTTTGAATTTTAGTGAAGAAGTCTCCGGATTCCATGTAGAACAATATCCAGCAGCAGACAATTCAGGTTATGTCTATGATATAACTACATGGGAAACGATTTGGCACCAGAAAATAAGCAAAAACAACCTAGAAAATACTGTCATAAACCCGAATGGAGAAACGGTCGCTTCAATCTATTATTACAATACCGATGGAAGTGAAAATATTTTAATTTATGGAGATCCAATAACGGATGGTTCTGTCATTACGTTACCTCGGCTAGTTTTAAGCTACTATGTGATGTTTGCTATAGGATTTTTACTTATTTGTGGAATTGGATTGGCCATATTCCGTAAGAATGAAAAAATAAGAAATGGACTAGAAAAAATTATTCTATTGCCTATCTCCTACCTGTTTGCTCACATAACTATAAAAGGTCTTCACTCTACAACTTACCTTGCTAGACGAGACTTTTATGCAATATTACTAGTCACAATTTCTTTATATTTTGCGTTGTTAGCTGGAAGGAACATATTTAAAAAAATATCAATCAAGAAGCCGAAAAGCACCTTATAATAGTTGTTGCTTTCACTGGTTTATAATAGACTCACCAATCAGCGATTTTTTTCTTAATTTCAGTTCTATTTTACTTGATTCGGAAAGGTTTCCTGATGGATTCAGATTTCTAAAACATGGCCAAAAAGTATCCTTTGAATTGGTTGAAAACCCAAATTCTACTGTCCAGGGGCAAGTTGCAGAAGATGGACTCATTATTTCTGATTAATGAGTCCATCTTCAACAAACGGGGGCAAGAGTTAAAGAAGAGATCGCTGCGGCGGTCTTTTTTCTTCTTCCACAAAAGGGGCAGGATAGTTAAAAAAGGGGTAGCGTCAGGAAAACGCAGATTTACGCCGATAAGTAATTCTGAATTTAGGAGCTGTTGTACTTGCAGTTCCTTCTGAGGAGTAAGGTATTATTAATCGTATAAGTAGTATTATAAGCCATCTAACCTACATACAACATTCTGGAACAATCCGATAAGAGGTTGGTCCTTTTTCAATTTATACCTTAGATTATAGAAGGTCATAAAAATCCAATATTTTTTCAAACCAAATGAAGGTTAGCTACGTCTATTATATGTGAGAGGGTGATAACAAGATGAATGGACTAAAACAACTGGCGGTGACAGATGAAAGTATGTTGCTTGAGAGAGAGGAAATAATTGATCAATTAATGCAAGAATATAGCGATGATATCCTGCATCTCGTATATACATATGTTAAAAATCGAACGACAGCAGAAGATTTAACGCAGGAGATATTTTTAAAATGTTATGAAAAGTTAAATCAGTTTAATCAGCAGGCAACACTAAAAACATGGGTATATCGTATTGCTAGTAATCATTGTAAGGACTACTTAAGAAGCTGGCATTATCGCAAAATAACCATTAGCGATAAAATTTTGGATTATATACCTTCGAAATCAAAACAGGTTGAAGAAGAGATTATCGCGAATAGTGAAGAAAACATCTTAACAAATGCTGTCATGAATTTACCTCTAAAGTACAGAGAAGTAGTATTTCTGCATTATTATGAAGAACTATCTTTAGCCGAAATAAGTAAGATTACGACAGTAAATATAAATACAATAAAAACTAGATTAAAGCGTGCAAAAGAATTATTAAAAGACAAGATGATCGAGGAGGTTTAGGAGATGAATGATCCATTTACTAACCTGAAGAGTTCGATGAAAAAATCAATTTTCAAGGATTTTTCTTTTTCCAATGAAAGAAAAAATGCGGTGAAAGAATCCATTCGTATGAGACAATCTCAATCACAATTTCATTCTTGGAAGATAGAAACCATCATAGCTATATTAGAATCGGTTCAGCATGAATTAAAGGATGGCTACAATATTTCTACCCAACTTTTTCAAAAAAATGAACGTACTTTCCAAAAAAATGAAGGGCAGCTTTATTCACTTCTACATCTACTAGAAAATAAAGAAATTCTTACTTCAAAATGGATAAACAAAAAGAAATATTACTCCTTAAATTCCAAAGGGGAAAAATACTTAGCTACCTATAAACAAGATAAATCAAAACAAGAGTTATCCCTTAAACACTTACTAGAGGAGGCGTCCTTATGAGTTCTCCCAAATTTGAAGAATTTTTAAGTAAAGTAACGTCCAAAGTGAAATCTAAGGAAGCCCACAACATGATAAAAAAAGAGCTTATTCATCATCTGCAAGAGTTAAGTCAATCTTACAAAAAGAGAGGGTATTCTAAAGAGGATGCAGAGGAAAAGGCGATTCAAGAAATGGGAAATCCATTTACCATTGGGGAGAGATTAAATCCCCTACATAAGCCGAAAATGGATTGGGTTCTAATTGTTTTATTTGTTCTTTTTGCTGGTATTAGTTTTCTCCCGTTAGTTGATGGGATTCCTGAATTTTCCCTATCAGGTACCTATTTTATGGGGAGACAGGCGATTTGGTACACCCTGGCTATTCTTGTAATCATTGGATTCCTTTTCTTTGATTACCAAAAGCTAAAGAACGGATGGATATACTTTTATGCGATAGGCCTATTGATCCATATATATCTTCATCTTTTTGGAATTATGACCAACGGAGCAAAGAAGTGGGTTTCCCTCCCAGGCCTGACGGTCGATGGAACCATGATGAGCTTATTTTTCTTTTTTCTTGCTTGGGCTGGTATTTTTAACAAAATAAATGAGTTTCGTAGTTGGAAAAAACAAGGTTTACTTTTTGTTTTATTTTGGATTCCCATATCGCTCTACATGATGGTGCCAGACTTTATGGTTAGTATTATTTACTTCTTCTGCATACTTGGGATGTTTGCTTTCGCTCGAATCCATAAGAAATTAGCTGTAAATCTGACCCTAACAAATCTATTGGCTGGTATTATTTTCATTATTATGTTCTACATGACCTCACGTCAAAGTTATTTGTTAACTAGATTATCTGCTTTTATAAACCCTACTGCCGATTCAAATGGAGCAGGATATATGTATAAGGCGGTTAGGAATGTCCTTTCAGAAGCGGGATGGTTCGGTAACGGACTTTCCAACGAGTTGAATTTTCAATTGTTACCAGAAGCACATACAGATTTTGCTTTTCCCTTCCTCGTCTATTCTCTTGGTTGGGCTTTCGGATTCGTTCTATGTTTGATCCTTCTGATATTTATTTCAAGGATCTCAAAAAATGCGTTTAAAACAAAGGACCTCTATGGGAGATTGATCGTAATAGGTGGTGCTACATTGTTTGCGGTTCCTACTACCTGGAACATCTTGATGAGCTTTGGAGTCGTGCCTATAATGGGGGTTTCTCTGCCTTTTATTAGTTATGGAGGCAGTGCGATACTCTTTTACGCTGCAGTTTTAGGACTCATTTTAAATGTTTATCGAAGAAAAGATCTTGTAGAACCCACTATTGCAGATGAAATTAAAAGTTAAAGTCGAACATGTAATTGCTGATAAAAAGGGCGACAGCTAAAGTAATAGTTGTCGCCCTTCCCTTATTGAACTATCGGGTGCGTTAATCCAGGAAGGATTAACCGCCTTTTTTATTGAATTCCTTATTAAGCAAACGAGCAGTTTAGTGAAAGAAGGAAATAAATTGGTAAAGTAAGAATATTTTATATGAAAAGATTCTATTCTTCAAGGAGGGTTATGATGATTGATAAAAAACCCATTAATGATGCAATGGAACATATGAGTAAAATTGAAGGTTATCCGACTGCTGTAGATTTAAAAAAGCTACCTAAACCACTAAGATATTTTGGTTACTTCTTTATAGGTTTCTTTTCACTAGCAATTCTTTTTATAATAATAGCTAAAATCTTGACTTGATCTTCAATCAAAGCTGCTCATTTTGAGTAGCTTTCTTCTTGTAGAAAAGAAGCTATAACAGGATAATTATGGTAGAATTAAAAAAACAATTAAAGTGGGTTAACTATTTTGGAGATCTTCACAGAGAAATTAATTTTAATATCCCTCTTCATATTCATTATTCATTCAATTGAAACACTTGCTTATGCCGTTAGACTATCTGGTGCAAGGGTAAGGTTATTAGCTTCAGCTCTATCCTTATTTAACTTAATGGTCATTGTCTCTAGAATGGCCAATATGATGCAACAACCCTTCACAGGAAGCTTAATAGATAATGCTCCCAAAGTAGATACCCTAGAATTTGTAGAATCTCAGTATAGAGTAATTATAGGGGCCTCAACGTTCGGAACGATTATAGGAATTCTATTGCTCCCTACGTTTATTGCTATATTTTCTAGAGCTATTATACACTTGTCTGAGGAACGAGGATCAATACCTTCATTGATAAAGAAGGGTTTCACTTTTGAATTTATGAAGCGAGGCTTTAAACACATTCATTTACCAAGGCCCTCTTATCTAGTGGGTATTAAGTTGAAGGATATTCCGATTAGATTGTTCATCATTAATATGGTTATAACTGCTATTTATACCATTGGTGTACTCTCAGCCTTGTATGCATCATTAATAGCTCCAGAAAGAGCATCGACTTCTATAATGGCATCGGGGCTTATTAATGGAGTAGCAACGATTTTACTCACAATATTTATTGATCCGAAAATTTCAATACTTGCAGATGATGTGATTAATCAGAGGGGGAATTATACCAATCTTAAGGCTGTGTCGCTTATGATGATTACCTCTCGCCTGTTAGGTACATTACTAGCTCAATTGTTCTTTATACCAGGCGCAGAATATATTGCTTGGTTTACTAAATTCATTGTGTAGGGAAAAACTACTGGCATTGATTCGGTTGGAGAATTAATGCCTTTATTGTAGAAAAGGGCACTTTAATTGAAGAAGAAAGATTGAAAATTAGATGGATTTTTGAAGTAATATGGAATATTTTAGTTTATTGGCAAGCTTATTGTGCTAAAGAATGTTAAAAGGGTCGTGGTATTTTGCGGAAAAATTTTAAAATTATTTTCATTATCTTCTTTATTTTAGTTATAGTTATTTCTTACTTTTTAACTATTGTACTAAAAGATGATGTTAAAGAAATCGAAAGAGCAGTATCTTCTATGAACCAACCTTTAACAACTATTATCCATATTAATGTTTTAGATAATAATAAGGCAATCGTATTTTATAAGTACGAATCTGCTAATATAGAGTATTTTGGAAATGCAAGGTTAATGAAAAATATATTTGGTTGGAAATTAGTAAGTAGTAGTAGTAGTAGTAGTAGTAGTAGTAGTAGTAGTAGTAGTAGTCAATCCCCTGATGATTATAAATTAGGTTGGCACTTTTCTAATTTGGAATATGATTTCCCTAAGTATACAGATTTGTTGAGTGGAGAGATTTTAGATTCTGGAATAAAAGATGTTGTCATTGTAACAAAAAATAATAAAGAATATCACGCTAAAATCATCGAATATACCAATGGTGAGAGGTTTTGGTACTTAGTAACTGATGGACAGGAATTACCTGGTTCTACTGTTTCTGGGCTAACATCTAATGGAAAAGTAATAGAGCAGATAACTATGTGAAAAAACTACTGAAGCATATAGAAATTTGTGACTAACTTATTCAACAACGGGGACTTTCCTTTTAGAACAGGCTGCGATCCAGTCGGGTTCTTTCTTCTTCTTTAACAATAGAAGCAGTTTTGTGGAAGAAGAAATTGTTTAATAGCAATTGTTGTGACATTCAAAAAAGACGGGTTTCCCCGTCTATTTGATTGGTTTATCAAGCTTATCTGAAATCGATTTGAGTATAATATTCTTTTCCTCTTGTATCTTAATTATTTTAATTAAAAACCAAATAACAAACACAATAGGGGCTAGGGATAGTAAAAGCGGAAGAATAGTGCCAAGTGTAGCTGCCATTAGTAAGTCTCCTTTTGTTTAGGATAATTGTACCACATAGGGTAATTGGTTAGTTTGAAAATTATTTGAATTATTACTGGATAGTAAAATTCTAAAGTATTAAAGAAATGTCTTGTTGAATAAAAGAAGCAGGTTTTCGTTTCTTTATAGAGGGAGTTTTGTTTAAGAAGGAAAAAAACTAGTTAGAATAGAATTTATTATATAATAATAAAAGGGAGTGTTTTCCATTGCTTTCATCTCGTACGTTAAATGAAAAAATTGCTTTTATAATTGGTTTAGTTGGAGCAATCCTTGGAGCTACAGTTTGGGGGCTATACCATTGGGATGGAAGTTTATTATGGGGGTTAATTAATTTTAATACCTCATACCTATCAACTAGTGGTACAGAAGCAAGTATTAGTGAAATGCAATCAGAGAGAATGATGTATTACATATTATTGTTTATCCCTGCTTGTTTAGCTTTTACATCAGTATTATTTAATAAAAAATACCTGATGTTTTTAGCAGTTTTCTTACACCTACCAATTGGTGATTTCATCAGTGGTTCAACAGGTTTTTCTTCTTTTACAACTATTCAAATTGTTTGGCTTTGTTATTTACTTTCAGGGGTCATTTCCATAATAAAAATAAATCCGTCTAGTAATAAGAATGAACGTGTTAGTACAGTAAGTAAACCTAGGGGTATTTAAAAAAATCTAATTGGGCGCTGTGTAAACAATGTCCTTTTTATTTGGCTCACATAATATAGTAAGAATGTGAAACTTTACACTTAAATTATAGGGGGCAATAACTTAATAAAAAACTATAAATCTAGTATATTTAATAGTTTTCAGGTGAATACTGTAGTAAAAGAACGATCGGGGAGATGTTCAAAATGCTTGTATCCGAAGCCTGGAATTTATATAAAGCAGATAAACAAATTCAGGGATATTCTACTCAAACATTGAAGGTGTATAGTGTTCAGTTATCCTTATTGATTAGATACCTTGGCGATATCCAGATCACTGATATTACGACTGAATCTATTAAACTATATCTTGGAGAAGTAGCTGCCGAATTGAAGGCCTCTAGTCTTTGCCATCGAATTCGATTTATAAAATCATTGTTTAAGTGGGCTCAAGAGGAGAAGTATGTCTCTACAAATCCAGTGTCTACAATTAAAGAACCAAAGCCTGAAAGCAGAATTCCTAAGTTTTTAACAGAGGAAGAAATCGAGTTATTGCGTGAAGCTTGTGATTCTACTTTTGAGAAAGCGTTATTTGAGTTTATGTATTAAACTGGTTGTAGAATCGGGGAAGTTGTAAACTTAGATAGAAATTCAATCAACTTTTTTGAGCAGTCTGTCATTGTATTCGGGAAAGGAAAAAAAGAAAGAGAAGTGTATTTTAATACTCGGTGTAGTATTTGGTTAAAAAGGTATTTAGAACAACGAACAGATGATCAAAAGGCGTTATTTGTCACTATCCGGGCACCACATCGAATGAGTATTGCTCAAATGAGATATGTTATAAAACAGATTTCTAAAAGAGCAGGAATCAATAAGAGTATTCATCCACATCAATTACGACATAGTTATGCCACAACACTTATAAATAATGGAGCACCATTAGAGGTTATACAGAATTTAATGGGACACGAAAAGAGTGAAACTACAAGAGTATATGCTTATCTGAGTGGGCATTTGAGACGTGAGTTATATAAGAAATTCTTTTAAGTGCTGATTTGATACAGCACTTTTTATTGTGCTAAAGGAGCAGGTTTGTGGAAGAAGGATTCCCTGCTTGGGAGGTCGAATTTAGGTTTTATTATATTGCGCCTATGTAGGGAGAATCTTATGAGTTATAAAATAGTTTTTTTCGATGTTGATGGAACTATTACACATCACGAAGATGGTACCATCCCTTCTTTTACTATTGAAGCTATAAAAACTTTGAAAAGCAAAGGGATTAAAGTGGTAGTTGCAACAGGGAGACCGTTATCAATGTGTAAAGAACTACAAGAAATTGGTATAGAAACGTTTATAACAGCAAATGGTGGGTACGTAAAGCACATCGATAATATTATTCATAAAGTACCAATGGATAAAAGTATTATCAAAGAAGTAATGGAATTTGCCAAATTAGAGAATAATGGTTTGTCATTCTATACAGAAGAATTTAGTATGAATGGTGTAACAGAGAAGGAAATCTTAACAGCTTTGAAAGAAACTTTGTCTCTGAATGAGTATCCTGAAAATAATCAATTAATCCATAATGAAGAAGTATTTCTATTGTGTTTGTTTGCAAATGATCAAACAGTTGAGAAGTACATACAGAAGTTTCCTCAACTAACATTTAAACGATGGCATCCTTATGTGTTAAATGTTTTACAGGAGAATGTCTCAAAGTCTCTAGCTATATTGAAAACTTTGGAGTTTTTCGGCATTGATAGATCGGAAGCTGTTGCTTTTGGTGACGGTGAAAATGATATTGATATGTTGGAGGTAGTTGGGCTTGGTATAGCAATGGGGAATGGAAATGAAAAACTAAAAAAAATTGCAAATTTTGTTACTAAGCCATCTAGTGAAGATGGAATTGACTACGCATTAAAAAAATATGGACTTATCTAGATTTGGTTCAGACAGCAATGGTTCTGTGAAAGAATATTGCTGTTTCTTGTTGTGCTAAAGGAGCAGGATAGTGAAAGAAGGAAAAGATAAAATGAGTCGGAGTTGTAAAAACTAAATGACTTGTATCTTGTTGGTCTTAAATTTTAATACCACCTTCTTGATGAAACATAGAAGATGGTAGGGAAGTAACTATAGAGTAGATGTATGCTGTTACTAATCATGACAGCATGGTTAGAGAGACGTTTTAAAGATAGCCTCGACGTGGATTTAGTTTAAACGTACTCATAACTAATTAGTATTTTGACATATTGCAAATATACAATGTATAATAGTGTTCATGAACAATCCAGTAGATATTTTTAAGGCATTAGCTAATGAGTCGCGTATTCAAATACTAGAATGGTTAAAAAACCCAGAAGCTCACTTTTCACCCCAAGAAGGGATTGATCTTGTTGAAGTAGGGGTATGTGTGAGTCAAATAACTAGTAAAATGAATATGAATCAATCCACTGCGTCTCAATATCTCTCAATATTACATCGAGTTGGTTTAATTAATGCCAAACGTATTGGTAAATGGACATATTATAAGAGAAACGAAGATGCAATTAATCAAATTGGTCTGTATCTCCAGAAAGGTGAATGATACTGAATTAACAATCGTTCAGTATCATTCACCTGATTTCCACAACAACATATTGTTAGTTTGCAATATATAAATATGTTATTCCGAATAATTCTTAAGGGGGGATGATGTTGGTGGTGGAATCACACAAGTTGTTCCAGAATGCACAAATAATGCACCAATCCTTATACAAGGATTAATTAAATGTAGTTAGAAAGAAGGCTTATCAATGAATAATAGAAAAAAACTAAAACTGGGAGCTGCGATTGAAGGGGTTGGGTTCAACTATATGGGGTGGCGACATCCAGACATGCCTAGCAATGCAAGTGAAAATATTGATTACTATGTAAAACAAGCAAAAATAGCAGAAGCAGGAAAGTTTGACACAATATTTTTATTCGATGTCAGTCATGTTGGACCAGGGAATATTCCACATCACTTGAGTATGTTTGAGGGTATCAGTATTTTGTCGGTACTTAGTATGGCAACGACAAATATAGGTCTTATAGCAACAATCGCTACGTCGTATGCTGATCCATTTACTGCTGCGAGACAGATCCTTTCACTTGATAAAATTAGTAAGGGACGAGCAGGTTTGAATGCCGTTACGTCAAATCCGGGAGGTATGGTGAATTATAGCAGGTCACATCTTTCAAAAGCAGATCAATATCCTATGCAAAAAGAATTTATGGAAATTTTATTAGGTCTATGGGATTCATATGAAGATGATGCATTTATACGTGATAAAGCGAATGGTATTTACCTCGATCCGCAAAAAATGCACGCTTTAAGATATAGAGGGAAGTATTTCTCAGTAGATGGTCCGTTGAATCTTAGCCGTTCGATTCAAGGCAGACCGGCACTCTTCACGGCGGGTAGTTCTTCTAATTTTGTAGAAAACGCTGCGAAATATACAGATGGTGGTTTTATAGCTTCTTCTTCACTTGAATATGCTAAAGGAATTGCAGCAGAGCTTAGAAAGCGAGTAGCTTTGGAAGGACGATCAACAGAAGATTTTATTGTTGTGACTTCACAAATGCCGATTGTCGGTAGTACTGAAGCAGAAGCAGAAGAAAAATTCCAAGAAATGCAAAGTTTGATGCCAGTTTATAGAATACCAAGACCTTTGTTTTTTGGTTCAGCCGAGAAAGTAGCCGATCAAGTTCAGGAATGGTATGAAGAAGGTACGATGGATATGTTATTGATACAACAGGAATATCCAACAGGGTTACAAGATTTCGTTGATTTAGTTGTTCCGATTTTACAGGATAGAGGCATTTTTCATACAGAATATGAATCAAATACGTTACGGGGTAATTTGGGTCTACCTTATCCAGAAAATAAATATTCATTATAAATTACATTTTATTTTGATTAAGTAGTAAAAAACAGAGGAATAACAAAATAATCCATTAATCGTTACGTAGAAAAGTGATTAGGTAATTACTAATGGTTACTCGCCCATTTGGGTTGACTAAAGGGAAGGGAGGAACAAAGAATTGGTTAGAGTGGAGATTACAAGAAGCACTACTAACGGTAAAATAATATCTTACAAATTGGAGGGTCACGCATACTATAACGAATACGGCAAGGACATTGTTTGTGCCGGTGTTTCAGCTGTATCAATTGGAACGGTTAACTCAATAGAAGCATTGTTGGGAATTGTGCCAGAACACACAATATATGAAGGTTTTTTGAAAGTAGACATACCTGAACGAATTGAGTCAAAAACTTTTGAGCAGGTACAGCTTTTGTTGGAATCAATGGTAATTATGCTGAAATCTATCCAAGAATCTTACGGTGAATTTTTAACAATTGAAGAAACTATACAATAGACTATAGAGAATTTGGAGGTATTGAAAAAAATTATGTATCCTTTTTATACTATGGTCTATACAAATTAGGGGCATTTCTTCAATGAAGAAAAGCTCCTTTTTTAATGTTACTATAGGGCTGCATTACTAAAATAAAAGAATTGTAAAGGAGGGCAGTTTGTGAATGGTTACACTTAAACTAACGGGTGCTTTTATGAAATAAGACCTGTTACTTTAAGTTTCACCAACGTACAATTAAACTCGTATAGAGAGATCATGTTGATTAATAAGAAGAAGGTATAGTTCTCTATATATTGTTACTATTTTAGTATCTTTTCCCTCACATAGATAAAGAGTATATAGAAGCGGGTACAGACACTGTATTAACCCACCGACATCTCATGTGTTGCCACATACACTATAGAAATGGTGAAGCGTTCGCAAGGTTGGAGTTTGTATAATAGAAAAGCAGTTGATATAGAAATCTATACCAGCTGCTTTTTTGTTTAAAAAAATACCATTTTGGGCCGATTTTCGTTAAAATAAACATTGTCGATTTTCACAAATGATAAATGTCCAAATGTACTTGTGTTTGATCATAAGTTATTAAGCATGATATAAGTGTAAAAGAAGTGGAACATTTGACTTTATTTTTATTAACCCAGAGTTTGAAGTTGTATTCATAGTGAGAGGATTTGAGTTTGAAATGATAGATAATTTTTGGCGTGATTTACCACGGCCATTTTTTGTACTTGCCCCCATGGAAGATGTGACAGATGTTGTTTTTCGTCACGTAGTAAGTGCAGCCGGTCGACCGGATGTATTTTTCACAGAGTTTACAAACTCGGATAGCTATTGTCATCCAGAGGGCATGAAAAGTGTGCGTGGCCGTTTGACTTTTACAGAAGATGAACAGCCAATGGTGGCACATATTTGGGGAGATAATCCCGACTATTTCCGTCAAATGAGTATTGGTATGGCAGAGCTAGGATTTAAAGGTTTCGATATTAATATGGGCTGCCCTGTACCGAATGTGGCATCGAGAGGGAAGGGTAGTGGCCTTATTCTGCGTCCAGACGTGGCAGCAAAACTTATTCAAGCAGCAAAAGCGGGCGGCCTGCCTGTCAGTGTAAAAACACGACTTGGCGATAAGAAGGTTGAGGAGTGGGAGGAGTGGCTCACGCATATTTTCAAACAGGATATTGCGAACCTTTCTATTCATTTACGTACCAGAAAGGAAATGAGCCAGGTAGATGCGCACTGGGAGCTCATACCGGAAATCAAAAAATTACGTGACCGTATCGCACCAAATACGCTGCTAACAATTAATGGAGACATTCCTGACCGTCAAATCGGGCTACAACTTGCTGAACAATATGGGATTGATGGCGTTATGATCGGGCGAGGTATTTTTAAAAATCCTTTTGCTTTTGAAAAAGAGCCCAAAGAGCATAGCAGCAAAGAATACCTTGATCTATTAAGACTGCAGCTTGATCTTCAAGATCAATATGCGGAATTAGTGCCACGTTCAATCACAGGGCTTCATCGCTTTTTCAAAATTTATGTCAAAGGATTCCGTGGAGCTGGGGAATTAAGAAATCAGTTGATGAACACAAAATCAACAGATGAAGTGCGTGTGTTGCTTGATAACTTTGAAAACTCATAACTTGACGGTAATAACAGAAAATTCTAGTTTAAATCCCTGGACTTAAAGTAAAAATTGATTTAAGAGAAGCAAAAATGATAATAATAAACAATAAAAAAGATCAACTAATGAAGGAGCTCCTCAGTTTTGGACTCCTTTTTATTATGTAGTCAACCACAAAAACATATTTTTCCATTATAATATATTTAAAAACTCCAAAAAGGTGACCCAATATGATAGTCTACGAATCCACAAAACAAGAATTCCTAAACGACGTGTTCGAAGACCAGCTAGTAACTAACATATGTAATAACTACAATGAGAAGATTGGTCGAATTAATGAGAGAGAAGTGCGAGCTTGGGATAACTCGATGCAATATATGTATAGAGTTTTAAGTGATGCTGAAATTCCTACTAATGCTGGGGTAGCCATTGAGTTTAAGATTCCTCATACCTCAAGAAGAGTCGACTTTTTGATCACTGGATCTGATCAGGACTCTCGTCAATCTGTTGTAATCGTTGAGCTTAAGCAATGGGAAAGCATTGAAAAGGTGGAAGGCAAGGAAGCAATCGTAAAGACGGCAATGAATAGAGGAATTGTTGAAACCACTCACCCATCGTATCAGGCATGGTCGTACGCTGCTCTTATCAAAGATTACAATGAGAGTGCTCAAGAAGAAAATATGGGATTGTATCCTTGTGCATATTTACATAACTATATTAACCAAGGGGAAGAAGACCCCCTAACGGATTCTATTTATAGTTACTATGTGGAGCAGGCACCTGTTTTTGTTAAGGGTGATGCAGGGAATCTTAGAAGTTTTATAAAGAAGTATATTCAATATGGTGATGATAAAGAAAATCTTTATAAGATTGAAAATGGTAGAATTCGTCCGTCGAAGTCGTTACAGGATACGCTTAACAGTATGTTGCAGGGAAATCAAGAATTTATCATGATTGATGATCAGAAGGTCGTATACGAGACAGCCCTTCAGCTAGCAAACACTGCTCTACGTACCAATACGAAGCAAGTTGTTATTGTGCAAGGTGGGCCAGGCACAGGGAAGTCCGTACTTGCGATTAACTTATTAGTAGAGGCAACAAATCGTAGCTATGTGGCGCAATATGTTACTAAAAATGCAGCCCCTAGAAATGTCTATGCAACTAAGTTAAAACAGAACTTTAGAAAGGGACATATTGATAACTTATTTACTGGTTCAGGTAGTTACATAAATGCTCCTAAGAATGAGTTTGATGTGTTAATTGTGGATGAGGCTCATCGATTAAATGAAAAATCAGGCCTTTTTAGTAATCTTGGTGAAAACCAAATTAAAGAAATCATGCATGCCTCTAAACTCTCGGTCTTCTTTATAGACGAACGTCAAAGAGTGACCCTCAAGGACATCGGAAGTATTGGAGAAATAGAGAAGTATGCAAAAGAACAATCTGCAAGTATTACTCGTGTTAAGCTAGATTCACAGTTTCGCTGCAATGGTTCAGATGGTTATATAAGCTGGCTAGACGATGTTTTACAGATTCGTGAGACTGCAAATAGTAACTATTTAGGGATAAAATACGATTTTAGAATATATTCGGACCCTAATGAGCTAAGAGACGAGATAAATAAATTGAATAAACAAGCTAACAAGTCACGATTAGTGGCGGGCTATTGTTGGAACTGGTTAAAAGAGGGGAAAGCAAACACGAATGTTCATGATATAACCATCCCTGAGCATTTATTCGGGATGAGTTGGAATCTAAATAACTCTGAAACATGGGCCATAGATGAGACCTCTGTCCAAGAAGTGGGATGTATACATACCTGTCAGGGACTTGAATTTGATTATGTTGGAGTAATTATCGGTAATGATCTTATCTATCGAGATGGAAAAGTACTAACAGATCATATAGAACGAGCTAAAACAGATAATTCCCTAAAGGGATTGAAAAAAATGCTAAAAGAATCACCAGATGAGGCAGAGAGAGTAGCTGATGAGATTATAAGGAATACTTACCGAACCTTAATGACACGAGGGCAGAAGGGGTGTTTCATTTATTGTACAGATAGTGAGTTAGGTGAGTATTTTAGACAAAGGGTTAGTAGACTTGAAACAGAATATGTTGAAAATGAGTTTTTTAAATTGAATTCGAGGGTAGCTGAGGAGAAAGGAACGTATAAAAATTAGTACCAACTTAATGCTCGTAGTGACTATAAAGAACCGTCCCTGTGTTTTAGCGCGAGGACTACGAGTGCTTGAGGATGATAAATTCAGCCAGATAATATGTCTCAGCATATGTCAGGTAGAGTACGTATCAGAAATAATTTTAAAAGAAGAAGCAGGATCCCGTTAACGGTTTACCTGCTTCTATTCAAATTGGGGAGCCGAGAAAATTTAATTTATCACTCCAATACTGCCTAGCAATTTGAATAAGCTCTTCCATAACATCTGTATCAAGGTTTGAAACACCCCAACGTAAGATCTTACCTTCTTTTTTCAATTGCTCCATGCCTTCAATCGTTTCCTCTAAAGGAACTCCACCTCTGGCATACATTTCAGCTGTATCAATTAATGTAATTCCTAATTCCATTCCAAGCTGCAACGCTTGAATTTCTTGCTCTTTTGTTCGTGGATTTTCACCCATTAACCATGTGCCTTGTCCTAAACCAGGTACTACCGTGCCATCCCCTAAAGTGACCTTTTTGCTTTCTACATGACTTATAATTGTTGCGATCTTCATGTCATCAAGGGATTTCATTTCCCTTTCTCCAATTATTTACTAAGAAGTGTAATAGTACTTTACGTAATTAATAAATTATTAAAAGGAAATAATTTGAGGAGGGGATATTATTAAAATAATTATAGCTCAAAAGGGAGATACATTATGGAAAATTGCAGCAAAATATGAAACAGACATTCAATCATTATTCAATCTTAATCATCACATTTCAAGTCCTGATCAAGTACTTACAAATATGATGGTGTATCTTCCAACAATACCTACCTCTAAAAGCGGGATTCCTCCAGTATGTTATCCAGAAATGCCTGAGAAATATTTAGATTATTGGATTCCAACAACCCCAATTGAAAAAATGGCAACAGAAGAATATGACGTTCTTATAGTAGGAAGTGGAGCAGGGGGAAGTGCAGCTCTTTATCGAGTGTGTGAACAGTGGAAAGGAAAAGGAAAAAAGATTGGAATAATTGAAGCTGGAGGATTATTGTTGCCAACTCATGCACAAAATATTTCAACGTTAGAAGTGGAACGCTTCCAAAGGTATTTTTTAAATCCAAAAATCTCCACACCTATTGGGTGGGAGCTTCCACAATTCCCTGGAGCAAGACTTGTGTTTGCTTTGGGAGGAAGAACATTATTTTGGTCAGCCGTTTGTCCAAGGATGAATGAAATGGAGTTTGAGCTCGGGGATTGGCCAATTTCTTATAAAGAGTTAATCAGTTATTATAATAACGTTGAGAAGGTATTGAGTGTTACGCAGGAATTTACAAAAGATTCTCAAATTACTGATATACTACTAGACCGTCTTAGAGAGAACGGTTTTCCTCAAGCTACTGCAGTACCAATCGCAACGGATATTTCACAGGCGAAGTTTGGGAAAGTTGGTTCGGATGTTTTCTTTAGTTCTATTGATTTCTTTGCAAGGTCTCTTAATTTAAGTCCATTTGATTTGGCAATCTATTCTCGTGCAGTTCAGGTGTACGTTGAAAATAATAAGGCTACAGGAGTTAAGGTTCTAACATGGGGAGGGAAAACTTATAAAGTAAGAGCGAAAAATATTATTTTATCAACTAGTACACTTGAGACCCCAAGAATTCTATTGAATTCAGGAATTGAGGGGAAAGCCATAGGACATTATTTGGTCAATCATTCCTTTTTAGAGGTAAATGGCAATTTTGATCGTTCGGAATTTCCCGAAAACTTCGGGAACCTGGGTATATTAGTACCGCAAGCAGAAGAAGATTCATATCAACTTCAAATGTATGGACGTGGAGGGACCTTTTTTTATCATGAGAGAAGAATACCATTAAGAGATAAAGTTCCTTTTTATTTACAAGGATTTGGAAAAGTTGAACCTCAATTCAATAATAGAGTAACATTACATCCTACGAAAAAAGACTATTTTGGTATCCCAAAAATTCATGTTGATTTTTCTTATAGTGAAAAAGATATTAAACTTATTAGCATTATTCAACAGAAAATGGAAGATTCCTTAGTTGTTATGAAGGGGACAAAGGAAGAAGAAATTTGTTTACGACCACCTGGACTAGATTATCATGAAATGGGAACATGTAGAATGGGACATAATAGTGAAACATCTGTTACAAATAAATATGGGCAAGTCCATAATATTTCTGGCCTTTTTATAGCTGATAATAGTGTATTACCACATTCAGGTGCAGCGAATCCAACCCTTACAATGATGGCCTTAGCTTTCCATACCGCAGATTATATTTCACAAAGATAGAATATTAAGCGAATAGAATAGTAATCTAATATACTGTTATAGTTCTCATCTTGTGTAATTCACCTTGATTTTCAATCATTTTATAGAGAAAATTCCTGATGCCTGATCCCAAATACTATGCTGGGGGTCAGGCACTTTTAATATCTTGTATGAATGACAATAAAGAATGATGGACGATTTCACAAACAAACCCTAAATGCAAAAAAAAGGACACTGAGATCATCTCAGAGGCCTTTCCTTTTACTATTTATCATTAGATAAGAAGTTATAAATATTAGCTTCGCCAGCTCCATAAAGTGGATCTGCTCCGACTTTACCAAAATCAAGAGCACTATTTCTGATGGCTGCCGCTACTTGAGCAGGTGAGTACTCAGGATGAGCTGCTTTAATGACTCCAGCTACACCAGCAACTTTAGGAGCTGCCATGGAAGTTCCGTGTAAATAGGAATATCCATGCCATTGAGCGTCACTAAATTGAGTTGTAGCATTTGTGCCACCATTAGCTCCTACAGGATAGGAAGGGTAGGTTGATAATGTACGATACGTAAAGTCACGTTTATTTAAATAGTCTCCTTTTGGATCTTTACGATATAAGCTATCGTATAATGGACCGTTATCTCCACCAGGGCCAGCAACGTCAATTGGATTTCCATAATTAGAATAGAAGGCAATGGTATCTGTAGACCACTGACTAGATGATGAAACGGTGATCACTCCAGGGATTTGGGCTGGTACTACACGGGAAGGTCCTTTAATGTCTAAGCCGTAAGTATCCTTCCAATAGGCTTGCATATCGTGTAAATTATTTAGGTCTTTGGAATCGTTACCAGAGGATACGACTACCGTAACTCCTTTTTGAGTCGCATATTGAACGGCACGATGATAAGCAACCATTGAAGCAGAGTCACCTTTATCTTCGAGGTTATGAGCCATCCAACGCCAGCCACCAATCGACATATTTATAACTTCCACACCATCGTTAGCTGCTGCGACAATCGCGTCAGTAATCCAAGATTGTTGTGCTCCTCCTGAGGCACCAAAAACACGATAAGCTCGGACGGTTAAATTTGGTCCTACTCCTTTAACCTTTCCATTAGCAGCAATGGATCCAGCAACATGTGTACCATGACCGTTTTTATCCCAAGCATCTGTTGTTCCAGGTACAAAGGTTTTTGATCCCTCAAGATCAGCATTCTCTTTCAAATCAGGATGGCTAAAGTCAATTCCCGTATCAATAACAGCCACGACGGTTTCGGCGTTCCCCTCATTTAGCTTATAAGAATCACCATCATTTGTTAAACGTTGCATATCCCATTGTTTGTCCCAATAGCTGTCTGCATTTGGATCTAATGTCACTTTGCCTCCATCAGGGGTACCAGGAGTAAAATTTATTCTATTATCTGGATCAGTTTCTAAGTACGCTTCAAGTTCTCTGCCGGCAGTCTGAATATTGGTATCTTTTTTTACATTCGAAAGAAAAGTTGGATCAGATGACGCAACCTCAATAACTCCAATTTCAGGAATTACTCTTTCAACTTTCCCTCCGGCCTTCAAGATGGTCTCTGAGTAATTACCTGGCAACTTACCTTTATACGCTATCACGTAATGTTCATTCACCGCGGTTGCCTTCGTTTTATTGGGCACGACACCAACCAATAAAGAAAATGATAGAGCAGAACAAATTGATAGGATTGCTAGTTTCTTTTTCATACCCATTTCTCCTTTATGTAAAAGTAATTTGATCCACGAACAAACTAATTTTAATACAACCTCTGTAATAAGATTGTCGGTTGATGGGCTGGAAATTTTAAATATTATGACGAAAATCGACTGAATAATCTTTTTAATTGAAATTAGAAGTCGACTCACTAATTTACCAGGTAACAAAGGTTTTGCGCCAATTTATTTATGTGTGGTTTGGCAGTGTGTTTATAGCTTGTTATATATTATTAAACCTATTGATATTGTAAATAGACTAACTATTATAAAAGCTGAGATAGGTGTCGCTTATGACGGTGACCCTTGGTTTATGATTGGGTTACTTGTAAAGAATATCGATGGAAATATGTTATTGTTGATGCCTTTGGGTTATTTAGTTCCTATCCTGTGGAAAAAGTTTAAGAGAAAGCAAATCATATTATTAGGTTTATGTGTATCTATATTGATAGAGTTTTTACAGTTTTGGGAAATTAAACTTGGAGCGTTTAGTCATGTAACTGATATAGATGAGGTAATCTTCAATGTTTTAGGAGTTTTTGTAGGTTATTTATTTTACCGATTAACTACAATAATAATTGCTAAACTTACTAATCAGATAAGCTCTAAAATACAGGTAAAAGCGTAAATTAAGAGAATAAACATAGCCCATCAAAAAAATGATGGGCTATACCTATACCAGTTTGAATATTTCATTGTTCAATTAAACTGGTCACAGAAACAGTTTGCTTTTTATTGGGTTCATCTAGGGGATGAATAGTGGCCATTCCTTTTTGTTGATCCACATGTTCTATGTAGATTTGCTTTCCGTTATAAGTTACATTGGTCATTACCGATGAAGACGATATTTCTTGTGCCCTTTGTGAGTCCATAATTTGTCTTCCTCCTTTTTTGATTAACAACATATTTAATATTTACCAGAGTGGAACAAATTATGTGAAGAAACGTACTTAAGCATTATTAATAGCACTTTACTATTCTATTATTTATTAGAGAAAAGTGAATGATTATATGATTTTAACTTCGAAACTATGAATATAAATAAAAAAAGAGGGAATAATGAGTGTAAGACCATGTTAGAGATGAGGGATATGAATGACTGAACAGGAGAAAAAATTGTGTTATAAAACTACGATTATATTAGGGAAAGATACTAGTCAGATGAAGTTAAACGATATTATCGAGGAACTAGTTTATGTGATTGAACAAAAAGGTAACGTTAAAACAGTAAACATCTAAAATAAGTAGAAAATAAGAACGGGAAAATTCAATCAAACGTTTGATTGAATTTTTTTCTCGAGCAAACTGCCTCCGAAAAACAGTTTTCAAAACTCAAATGGGAACCTATAAGATAACGAAAAAAAGGATTTGGGCTATTTGATTGAAAGGGTGCATTCGTTAGTGGGACATTTTTACCATAAAAACCCGGTTGACGAATTCAAAGATAGTATTGTAGTATAAGAAGATAATTGAATAAGACCTCACTTTTAACAGTGGGGTAGAGGCGCGATATTTAACAGTCTTTAGTGGAGTTTGAGAAGCAATGATGCTAAGGAGAAGGAAATGTCGCCGAAGTTTGTAATATTCTCAGTATTACATGCTGGGTCTGTAGTTAAGAGCTGCAGGACTGTCTCGATAAACGGTTCCGTTTATTGAGTTGTGCTATCTCATTTGGGATAAAAGAGAGGACTTTGGGCTACTATGCATAACGCGACCTGAGTTTATCTCAGGTCGTTTTTTGTTGTTTTAGTACCATAGAATAACAGGGGGAGAGACTTCATGAAAAACAAGTTATCATTATTCATAGTTTTGTTGGTTTCATCTATTCTACTATTAGCAGGATGCGGGACAAGTAACGGTTCTGATTCTGGATCATCAGAGGATAAAACATTTAAGGTTGGTCTTGAAGCGGGTTATGCTCCTTTTAACTGGACTCAGAACGACGATTCTAACGGTGGAGTTAAAATTGATGGTTCTGCAGAGTATGCAGGTGGATATGATGTGGAAATCGCTAAGAAGGTCGCTGAAGGATTAGGAAAAGAATTAGTGATTGTTAAAACAGAGTGGGATGGCCTAGTACCAGCTTTAACATCAGGTAAAATTGATGCCATTATAGCTGGAATGTCACCAACAGCTGAGCGTAAAGAAACAATTGATTTTACGGATAATTACTATAAATCTAATCTAGTTATGGTTATGAAAAAAGGAAGCAAGTATGAAGGTGCTACTTCTATCCAAGATTTCAAAGGTGCGAAGATTACAGCGCAGTTAAATACATTCCATTACAATGTAATTGATCAAATTGAAGGTGTAAACAAGAAAACGGCGATGGACAACTTCCCAGCAATGAGAGTTGCTCTTGAATCAGGGATCATTGATGGATACGTTTCAGAACGTCCAGAAGGAGTTAGTGCATCAGCTGCAAATGAAAACTATGTGATGGTTGAATTTGAAGATGGTTTCGAAACATCAGAAGATGATACAGCGATCGCTGTCGGTTTGAAAAAAGACAGTGATTTAACAGAAAAAATCAATGAAATTTTAGCAGGGATCTCAGAGGAAGAACAAACAAGCATCATGGATGCCGCTATTAAGAATCAACCAGCAGCAAAATAAGATATAGAAACCGGCTGTATATATGCATACAGTCGGTTTTATACGGTAAGGAGGAGAAAAGATGAGTGTTGAGTGGGTTATTAAAATCATCGCGGAAAACTGGCCTATGTTCCTTCGTGGTGCTGGTTTAACACTTTTAATTGCTCTTATTGGAACGATTTTTGGGGCAATGATAGGATTATTAGCAGGCGTTATACGAACGATTCCCGTACCTGAACGTGGTGCGAAAAAAATACTTTTAAAAGTGATTAACCTAATCCTTTCTATATATATTGAGTTTTTCCGTGGAACACCGATGATTGTACAAGCAATGGTTATTTTCTATGGATCCGCATTAGCATTTGGTATAGATATGAATGTGTTTGTGGCAGCTATTTTTGTAGTATCGATTAATACAGGAGCCTATATGGCTGAGATTGTTCGTGGTGGAATTGTTTCGATTGAAAAAGGACAGTTTGAAGCCGCTCATGCGATCGGAATGAATCATCTACAAACGATGTGGAATGTGGTTTTGCCACAGGTAATTCGAAATATTCTACCTGCAACAGGAAATCAATTTGTTATTAATATTAAAGATACGTCCGTTCTGAATGTGATTTCCGTGACAGAATTATTTTTCGTTACCAAATCGATTTCAGGCAATAACTTTAGATATTTTGAATCCTTCTTCGTCGCATGTCTAATTTATTTTGTGATGACTTTTATCGTAACAAGAATCTTGCTATATATTGAAAAGAAATTAGATGGCTCTGACAGCTATACGGTTATTGGAAACGACGCACAAGTAGAAGTAGCTCAAAAATAATGAGAGAAGGAGGAGAGACTATGGAAAAGATTATCGATATACAGCATTTAAACAAATCCTTTGGAACTCATGAAGTATTAAAAGACATTAATTTTTCCGTGAATAAAGGAGAAGTAGTCACCATTATCGGTTCCTCAGGTTCTGGTAAATCAACTCTTCTTCGTTGTGTGAATCTTTTAGAAAAACCAAGCGGCGGAAAAATTATCTATCATGGTGAAAATATATTGGATGACAAGCATGATGTAGCGGCCTACCGACAGCATTTAGGTATGGTATTCCAACAATTTAACCTTTTTAACAATCACAACGTTCTTATGAACTGTGTGGTAGGACAAGTGAAAGTATTAAAACGCTCCAAGGAAGAAGCCGAAAAAGTAGCGATGAAGTACTTGAAAGTTGTTGGAATGGATAAATATATTAACGCAAAGCCAAAGCAACTGTCCGGTGGTCAAAAGCAACGTGTGGCAATTGCTAGAGCCCTCTCCATGGATCCAGATGTGATGTTATTTGATGAACCAACGTCTGCTCTTGACCCAGAAATGGTAGGAGAAGTTCTGAAAGTCATGAAGGAACTCGCAGAATCAGGTCTTACGATGTTGATCGTTACGCATGAAATGGAATTTGCCAAAGAAGTATCTGATCGAGTGGTCTTCATGAACCAAGGAGTGATTGCAGAAGAAGGCACTCCAGAGCAAATTTTCTCTAATCCAACACAAGAACGCACAAGAGAATTCCTGAAGCGTACGTTAAATTAATCGCAATTATTATACGGTTTAAGGTTGAACTAGACCTCCAATTGTTACCTACTAGAGAGCAATTGGAGGTTTTTTTCATCATTTCCAGGTGCTCAAGGAACGTAACCCATACTTTGATTCCCGTTCAACTCTTTTTCAAGCGGTCACGGGAACCAAACCCATACTTAGATGCCCGTTCAACTCATTTCCGAGAGCTCAAGGGAACCAAACGTCTACTTAGATTCCCGTTGAGCTCTTTTTCAAGGGCTCACGGGAACCAAACGCCTACTTAGATTCCCGTTGAGCTCTTTTTCAAGTGCTCAAGGGAACCAAACGCCTACTTAGATTCCCATCGAGCATTTTTTCAAGTGCTCAAGGGAACCAAACCCCTACTTAGATTCCCGTTGAGCTCTTTTTCAAGTGCTCAAGGGAACCAAACGCCTACTTAGATTCCCGTTTAGCTCTTTTTCAAGTGCTCAAGGGAACCAAACCTATACTTTGATGCCCGTTCAGCTCTTTTTCAAGCGTTCACGGGAACCAAACCCATACTCTGATTCCCGTTTAGCCCTTTTTCAAGTGCTCATGGAATCCAGAAGCCTACTCCATCAAAACCCCATTTCATATAACTTTTCGAAATAAAGCTCTTCAAACTTTTTATTCAGAATTCCGTAATAATAGGCAATTGGCTTTTGTATGGTGCTTACTTTGAGTTTACTAATCATTATTCATCAGTAGGTTCGGATGATAAACCTATAGCGTGAGGAGTCAAAAGAGAATAACCGATAACTCAGAAAACTCGAACAATAATTGTTGAATATTTTGAATTATTAAGATAGAATGAAAAAAAGTAAGCGCTTAACCACTATTGTAACTATTAAATGAGTTGTAAAGGAGGAGTGAAGATGAGGAATGTCCAATGGGGAATTCTTAGTGCAGCAAATATTGCCTATGATGAATTAGTCCCAGCACTACGACGATCAAAGAGGGCGGAATTACTTGCGGTTGCTTCGAAAAGCAAAGAAAAGGCGGAGCGATTCAAAGCTCCAGTCACATACAGCCGATACGAAACATTGTTAGAAGACAAAAACATTGATGCAGTGTATATTCCACTACCAAACTCACTTCATGCTGAATGGGCTATTAAAGCGATGCAGCATGGAAAGCATGTCTTGCTTGAAAAACCTGCTGCGCTTACCGAGCATGACATGCAGGCTATGAAACAAGCAGCAGAAGAAAATGATGTCATCTTCATGGAAGCCTTTATGTACCAATACCACCGTCAACATGCCCGTGCAAAGGAATTACTTTCGTCTGGAATCATTGGTGACGTCCGTTATGTGAAATCCCACTTTTCCTGGATGCTAGAGGATACCGGAGATATTCGCCTAAATAGTGAACTAGGTGGTGGAGCTATGCGTGACGTGGGTTGTTATGGGTTGCATGCAGTCACTCAAATCGTTGGTTTTAAGCCTAGTAAAATATCAATGAGTGGGAAAGTTCCTTTGGAATTTGGCGTTGATACAACCTCCACATGTGTGATGATCGATGATCAAAACAGAACGGCAGAAGTAACAGCTTCAATGGAACTTCCATTTACTAATCGTTATGAAATCTACGGGCCAAAAGGAGTGATCACGGTTGACTCTGCTTTTCGCCCAGATGTGTCTGTTGATCAATTTGGGAAAATCACGGTAAAAGACCATGATGGAAATGTCATTCTTTTTGAGAGATGGAAGGACGATCAATATTTAAATCAGGTCGAGCATTTTCAGGATTGCATTCTTCAGGCGAAACAACCTGATTACAATGCAGAGCATTCGCTTGAAATGGCACGTTATCTAGAAAAGGCGTACCAATCGCTTCAAAATAACTCTATGATGATAAAAATTGATTAAAGGGGAAATGTATAATGGCTAAAAAGGTTCGTACAGCAGTATTTGGACTCGGAAGACTTGGGTATTGGCATGCTGTAAATGTCGCTAAAAACCGAAATGCAGAGCTAGTATCTGTATGTGATGTCAACTTCGAATCGGCGCAAAGGGTAGCAGCTGAGTTAGAAGTCCCAAAATTTACGACAAATCCTGAAGAAATCTTCCAGGATGAAACCATTGAAGCGGTGGTCATTGCTTCTCCAACTAGTACACATTTTGACTTATTAAAAAGAGCTTCAGAAACGGGAAAGGCGATTTTTGTTGAAAAGCCGCTTACTATCGACTTAAAAGAGTCCTTTGAAATTAAATCAATTATTGAACAAAACCAAGTGATTTGCCAAATTGGCTTTATGCGTCGATTTGATCCAGCGTATGATGCAGCCAAAAAAAGAATCGCGGCGGGTGATATTGGAGACCCGATATATTTCCGTGGGATTTCGCGTGACCCAGTTTCTCCGCACGAAGCGTTTATTAAAGACAGTGGTGGATTGTTTGTTGACGTATCAATTCATGATTTTGATATTGCAAGGTATTTAATGAATACAGAGGTGGAATCTGTAAGCGCTCACGGAAGGGTGCTAAAATATCCGTTTATGGAGAAATACAAAGATGTTGACCAAGCCCTAACCTATATAGAGTTTGTTTCGGGTGCAGCAGGAGATGCGGAGGCAAGCCGGAACGCTTATTATGGCTATGACATTCGGGCGGAAGTAATTGGGACAGAAGGATCCATCTTTATAGGAAACCTTCGTCAGCACGATATTCAAATTTTAACGAAAGCAGGAAATACGCACGACATCCTTCCTGACTTTCCAACTAGATTTACAGATGCCTATACGCTTGAATTAGAGGAATTCTTTAAAGTGGTCTTAGAGAAAGCGGTTCCGCGTGTGACTGTTGACGATGGGGTAAAGGCATTAGAAATCGCTTATGCAGCTAAGGAATCTTATCTTTCAGGGAATAAGGTGGAGCTTTCAAAAGTAACTGTTGGTTAAGTTTTGGTAAATACATTGTTACATTTATAAATAATGTTTCAAAACATTCAAAAAACTGTTGATATTTTGACACACTATGGATATAATCAGGCTTAAGGTAAGCGCTTACTTAAATCTCAAGGGGAATAAAAAGAAAGGGGTCTGTACATGGTAGCTCATGCAGGGTGCCTTCTCGAAATGAAAGGAATTAAAAAAAGCTTTGGGTCAAACCATGTGTTAAAGGGGATTGACTTGGATGTCAAAGCGGCTGAGGTTCATGTTTTACTAGGGGAGAATGGTGCTGGAAAGTCTACTTTCATAAAAATCCTAACCGGTGCATATGAAAAGGATGCTGGAGAAATCTACTGGGAAGGGAAAAAAGTCCAGCTCCATAACCCTCTTGATGCTATGGAACTTGGAATCGCCACTATTTATCAGGAACTAAATGTTATACCAGAGCTGAAAGTCTATGAAAATATTTTTCTAGGAAGAGAGCTTAAGCGTGGTGGAAAGTTCTCCATACTTGATCGAAAAGCAATGATTGCAGAAGCAAAGCGTTGTTTAGCTCTTTTAGGTCAAAAACCAGAGCTTGCCGAAATGGAGCTTGGGGAATTGGGAGTAGGTCAGCAACAGCTTGTAGAAATTGCGAAAGCGCTCACCCTTGATGTGAAGCTCATCATCATGGACGAACCGACTTCTAGCTTAAGTGCTCAGGAAGTAGAGCAGTTATACAGTTGCGTTGAAGGCTTAGTTGAAAAAGGAATTGCAATTGTTTTTATTTCTCACCGTTTAGAGGAAATCAAACGAATGGGAGATCGGATTACAATCCTTAGAGATGGTTTCAAAATTGATACTTTATCAGTAAAGAAGACAGATCCGGACTATTGGATCGAGTTAATGGTAGGACGTTCCTTAGATGAAAAGTTTCCAAAGCAGTCTTTTACACTTGGTAAAGAAGGCTTCCGTGTTGAAAATATGCTGGTGGAAGGAACGAAAGAACCAGTTGGTTTTTCAGTTCATTACGGAGAAATTGTTGGGTTCTCTGGACTTGTCGGTGCAGGAAGAACGGAGCTTGCAAGAGCTATTTTTGGCGCTGACCCAAGGAACAAGGATGCGAAGGTTTTCATCGATGGTAAAGAAGTCCAAATTAAAAATCCTCGTGATGCCATCGATGTAGGGATTGCGTTTATTACGGAGGACCGAAAAAGCGAAGGACTTCTCCTTGATCAGCCGGCAGATATCAATATTGCTTTAGCAAATATGAAAGGGTTTCAAAACAAAGCGAAGCTTATTAACCTAAAAGATATCCGAGCGAAGGCACAAGAGTATATTAAAGAACTACAAATTCGTCCAGATAATATTGAACTTCACGCACGCAACTTTAGTGGAGGGAATCAGCAAAAAGTCGTCATTGCAAAATGGTTATGTACACAGGCGAAGGTATTTATCTTTGATGAACCGACAAGGGGTATTGATGTTGGAGCAAAGGTTGAGGTTTATCGCTTAATGAATCAACTTGTTGAAAGCGGTGCCATTGTCATAATGATTTCTTCGGATTTACCTGAAATTCTTGGAATGTGCGATAGGGTATATGTCATGAGTGAAGGTAAAATAACTGCGAATTTATCAATTCAAGAGGCTTCTCAAGAAAGAATAATGAAAGCAGCTACAGGGGGATGAAGCAATGAGTCAAATTGTAGTAGAAAAAAAACAGGAAAACTTGACGGAGAAGAAAACCATTAAATCGTACTTAGCGAAACTAGCCCCACTACTAGCATTAATTCTTCTATCAGTCATACTCACCTTTTTATCGGATAAGTTCTTAACAGTTAATAACTTAATGAATATTTCACGGCAATCTTCCATCAATGCGCTCCTTGCGATTGGAATGCTTCTTCCAATCCTGACAGCAGGGATTGACTTATCAGTAGGTTCTATTCTCGCCGTATCCACCATGATTATGGGAATTGTCTCCGTTAATATGAGTTTAAACCCAGTACTTGGAATTCTTGCTTGTCTTGTAGTCGGTGCAGGCTTCGGATTGCTAAACGGTGTGCTATTAACAAAATTACACTTACCACATCCATTTATTTCAACATTGGGTACCCAGTTTATCGGACGTGGTATTGCCTTACTTATAACAGCAGCAGCACCGATTGCAGGTTTCCCGTTTATAATTCAATATGTTGGACGTGAGTTTGTTGGTCCGATTCCAATTAGTTTTATCTTAGTCATCCTCGTTTATGTCATCATGCATATTTTCTTAACAAGAACACAGACAGGTCGATATATTTATGCGATAGGGGGTAACCCAGAAGCAGCAAGGCTTTCTGGTATAAAAGTAGACCGAGTATTAATTATCGTATACACCATCAGTGGATTCATGGCCGGTCTTGCTGGGTTAGTCATGGTGGGACGCGTTAACTCCGCCTTCCCTTTAGCTGGTGTTACGTATGAGCTTGATGCGATTGCAGCCGTTATTATCGGTGGAGCTAGCTTCCTAGGCGGAGTTGGAACAGTTGCAGGTACATTAATAGGAGCTATGATAATTGCTGTTCTTCGAAATGGTCTAAATCTTCTTAATGTATCGGCTGACTCTCAGATGGCGTTAATTGGAATTGTAATCATTGCGGCAGTTTACGTCGATGTTTTACGTCAGCGTAAAAAAAGAAAGTAAGAGGTTTTTAGTTAGTAGTAATTGATTAATTAGAAAAATCAAACGGGGGGTACTACTATGTTCAAAAAGAATTTCAAACTATTCGGAGCTGCATTAGCTCTATCGGCAATGACTTTGGCAGGTTGTTCAAATAGCGGAGAAACAGGCGCAAGTACATCGGGTGATGGCAATGGTGGGGGAGAAAATGTATCTGTTGTCTTAAAAACTTTATCCAGCCCATATTGGAAGTACGTAGAAGCAGGGGCTAAAGCTGCCGGGGAAGAATTAGGTGTAGATGTAACTGTTGTCGGGCCTGCGGCAGAATCAGAGGTTATCCAGCAGGTCAATATGCTTGAGGATCAGGTTAGTCAGACACCGGGTGCGATTTTAGTGGCCCCTTCTCAGCCGGAAACGGTTGTCCCTGTATTGGAAAATGCCGCAAGCTCAGGGCTTCCCGTTCTTTTGATTGATACAGACGTTGATTTTGAAGGGAAAACAACCTTCATTGGAACAGAAAACTTTACCGCTGGTCAAGAAGGCGGTAAGCTCCTTGCCTCAATGCTTGAAAAAGGGGATAAAGTCGTGCTTATATCCGGAGCTTTAGGAAATCCAGCAACCGATGAGCGTATTAAGGGTGCGAAGGATGCTCTTGAAGCAGCAGGTATGGTAGTAGTTGCAGAGCAGCCGGCAGATAGTGATAAAGCAAAGGCGATGTCTGTAATGGAAAATATCCTTCAGAACAATAAAGATGTAAAAGGTGTATTCGCTGCAAACGATGACATGGCAATCGGTGTGTTGCGTGCAGTCCAAGCAGAGAATCTGGATGTAAAAGTAATTGGTACAGATGGTACTGAGGAAGCAGTTCAATCCATTATAGATGGTAAGCTTGCGGGAACAGTTGCTCAATCTCCTTATAATATGGGATACCAAGGTGTTGAAAATGCGTTGAAGGTAATGAAAGGTGAGTCTATTGATGAAAGAATCGACGCAGGTATTGACCTTATTACAAAGGAAAATGCCCAAAAGCAATTAGACTTCTTAAAGAGCATCTCGGAATAACAGTTTTCTAAACAAAATTCTTCATGCTAATATAGAAGCAGGAAATTAACTTTTAAGGAGTATGAAGATTATGAAGCCCACTATATATGATGTTGCTAAAAAAGCAGGGGTTTCGATTGCGACTGTGTCGAAAGTGATTAATAATACTGGCAGAATCAGCGAAGAAAGACGGAAAATGGTCACGAAAATTATGGAAGAATTGGAATACCAACCAAGCAGCGTGGCCGCGGCATTAACGGGAAAAAAAACGTTCACAATCGGAATGCTTATCCCAGATATTGCAAACCCTTTCTTTGCCGAAGTTTCCCGTGCACTGGAGAATCATGCACGGGAAACCGGCTATGCCATCATATTATGCAGCACTGATTACCAAACAGAACGAGAACATGAATATTTGGAGCTTCTGTTAAAAAAACAGGTAGACGGCATTATTATTGCAACGGAACCAAAAGATCTGAATGTTTATAAAAAACTAGCGAGTAAAAAAATTCCACACATATTCTTCTCTATCGACCATCCGTCTTTTATTTCACATGTCGTGACAACAGATGATGTTCGAGGGGGATATCTTGCTGGGCGATATTTATTAGAAAAAGGCCACCGCCATTTAGCTGTAATAGCTGAGACTAACCGCACAAGCGGCCGTTTGCGAATCGAAGGCTTTATCCAAGCCCTTAAGGAAGAAGGGATTGGATTTGATGAAAACCTCTTGATCCACTCGAAATCGAAGATTGAAGATGCAAAAAGTGCTGCACAAATCATTTTAAGTATGGAAAATCGACCAACGGCCGTTTTTGCCGGAACTGATTTAATTGCGACCATATTCGTAAATCAAGCAAGGAAAAAGCAGATTTCCATCCCAGATGAAATCTCAATCATTGGCTTCGATAATACCATACAAGCGGAATTAGCCGAACCAGGATTAACCACCATTGCTCAACCAATCGATGAATTGGCGCATTATGTGATTCAAAACCTATTAAAGTCAGTTGAAAATCCAACCATGCCGGGTCATCGAATAATGCTAGTTCCGGAATTGATTGAGCGCCAGTCGGTAAAGCAATTAACACAGAACCAAAATGTAGACTAAGTAACCAGTAAGTAAGGCTGGTTATACAGTCGGGTTAAGCGCTTAACTTTTTTGATAAAATATTTCGAATACTCTTGTTATTAGATATATATCGTGTATATAATAATAATTGGGAAAACGCTTAACCTCAAAATGTATTGGGAGGATAATGTAAATGCAAAAGTTAACTTTGGGGATTATTGGTGCAGGAAGAATTGGAAGATTACATGTTGACAACTTACTATTAGTTCCAGAAATCAAAATAAAAGGTGTTTCCGATGTGGTGATCGATCATCTTGAAGCATGGGCAACAGAGAAACAGATCGAAGTATTAACAACAGACTACAAGGTTTTACTAAATGATCCAGAGATTGACGCCGTGTTTATCTGTTCACCAACTACAACTCACGCGAATCTTATTAAAGAAGCTGCCGCAGCTGGAAAACACATCTTCTGTGAAAAGCCAGTTAGCTTCTCGGTTGAAGAAACAGAGGGAGCACTTGCGGAAGTTGAAAAGGCTGGTGTAAAACTTCAAGTAGGTTTTAACCGCCGTTTCGATCCAAACTTTAAGAAGATCCGTTCTCTTGTTCAAGACGGAACGATTGGAACACCACATATTTTGAAAATCACATCTCGTGATCCTCAACCACCAGGGATTGATTATGTAAAAACTTCAGGTGGCCTGTTTATGGATATGGCAATTCATGATTTCGATATGGCTCGCTATGTAATGGGAAGCGAAGTTGTGGAGGTTTCCGCTCAAGGTGCGGTACTAGTTGATCCAGCTATTGGGGAAGCAGGAGACATTGACACAGCGATCGTTACTTTGAAGTTTGCAAATGGTGCACTTGGAGTCATTGATAATAGCCGCCAAGCAGTCTATGGATATGACCAGCGTCTAGAAATTTTTGGTGACAAAGGTGCCGCTCAAGCTGACAATAACCGTGCTACGAATGTAGAGGTTTCCACTGCTGAACATGTGACAAAAGAGAAACCGCTTTACTTCTTCCTTGAGCGCTATACCCAAGCATATATTGATGAAGTAACCGAGTTTGCAAAAGCAATACTTGAAAATGGTGAGTTAAGTTGCTCTGGCTTTGATGGCTTACAAGCAGAGCGTATTGCAAGAGCTGCAAAACAATCACTTGAAATAGGTGCTCCAGTAAAATTAGAACAAGTAACTGAGACAGTAGCAAACCTATAGGCGAAAGGGAGGATAATATGAAACCGCTTAAGTTTGAACAAAATCGGCCACTTGATATTATCGCTGTTGGCCGCCTATGTATCGATTTAAATGCGAATGAAACGAACCGTCCAATGGAAGAAACTATTACTTTTACAAAATATGTTGGGGGATCACCAGCTAATATCGCAATCGGGTCTGCAAGATTAGGTCAGAAAACAGGCTTTATTGGAAAAGTATCTGATGACCAAATGGGTCGTTTCATTACAAACTACTTAGAGAAAAACAACATTGATACAAAAGGTGTAACCGTTGACAAAACAGGTGCAGTCACTGGCCTTGCCTTTACAGAAATCAAAAGCCCAACTGATTGCAGCATCTTAATGTACCGTGATAACGTAGCGGATTTAAAACTTCATCCTTCTGAGGTTGATGAAGACTATATTAAACAATCAAAAGCACTATTAATCTCTGGCACGGCGCTAGCAAAAAGCCCGTCCCGTGAAGCTGTATTTTTAGCACTTGAATATGCAAACAAACATAATGTCACTGTCTTCTTTGACCTTGACTATCGTCCGTACACTTGGACGGACGAAGCAGAAACAGCCATGTATTACAACTTGGCTGCTGAAAAATGTGAAGTGATTATCGGTACTCGTGAAGAGTTCGATATGATGGAAAAATTACTTAATATTGAAGAATCTGATGATTACTATACAGCATCTCGCTGGTTCTCTTACCGAGCTGACCTTGTAGTGATCAAGCACGGTGGCGAGGGTTCCATCGGTTACACGAAAGATGGCAACTCTCACCGTAGCGGTATCTTCCCTGCAAAAGTTCTTAAGACGTTTGGTGCTGGAGACTCTTATGCTTCTGCTTTCATCTATGGATTGATGAATGGAAAAGAGGTTTCTGAGGCAATGAAGATGGGAAGTGCATCTGCTTCCATTGTTATTTCTCGTCATAGCTGTTCTGACGCAATGCCTACATATGAAGAGCTATATCATCATATGGAAACAGCAGTTTACGAGCCATCTAAGTAATCAGATTTCTAGAATTATAAACTTGGACGTGTTTCTGGTGACATAACTCTTTACTTCACTAGTAAGACTTATAAAAAAATTTAACTTGGTAGAAAAGGGAGATTTTTATATGACACAAACAGCAGTAAAAACATTGAAAAACTACATTGGTGGCGAATGGGTAGAATCAACTTCAGAACAAACAGAAATCGTATATAATCCAGCGACAGGAGAAGAGCTTGCAATTGTTCCTCTTTCTACGAAAGAAGAAGTAGATCAAGCGGTCCGCGCAGCAGATGAAGCTTTCAAGACCTGGTCTCAAACAGCAGTACCAAAACGTGCTCGTATTTTATTCAAGTATCAACAGCTTTTAGTTGAAAACTGGGATGAGCTTGCAAGATTGGTAACAATTGAAAACGGAAAAAGTTTCAAAGAAGCACAAGGTGAAGTTCTTCGCGGGATTGAGTGCGTTGAATTCGCAGCTGGAGCTCCCAATTTAATGATGGGTAAGCAGCTTCCAGATATCGCAAGCGGACTTGAGTCTGGTATGTACCGTTATCCAGTTGGGGTCGTTGGCGGAATCACACCATTTAACTTCCCAATGATGGTTCCTTGCTGGATGTTCCCACTTGCGATTGCTTGCGGTAACACATTCGTATTAAAGCCATCTGAGCGTACTCCACTTCTAGCACAGCGTCTTGCTGAACTATTTGAAGAAGCTGGTCTACCAAAGGGTGTTCTTAGCATCGTAAACGGAGCTCATGATGTGGTTAACGGTCTTTTAGAGCACAAGCTTGTTAAAGCCATCTCATTCGTAGGTTCTCAGCCAGTTGCAGAATATGTGTATAAAACGGGTGCAGCTAACCTTAAGCGTGTTCAAGCACTTGCTGGTGCAAAGAACCACTCTATCGTATTAAGTGATGCAAACCTTGATAATGCAGTAAATCAAATCATCGGTGCAGCATTCGGCTCTGCTGGTGAGCGTTGTATGGCAGCTGCAGTTGTAGCAGTAGAAGAGTCAATTGCTGACGAGTTGGTGGAAAGATTGAAGAAAGCGGCAGATGATATTGTCATCGGAAACGGGCTTAATGAGGATGTATTCTTAGGACCAGTTATCCGTGAAAGCCACAAAGCTCGTACACTTGGCTATATTGAGTCAGGTGTTGAGCAAGGTGCAACTCTTGTACGTGACGGTCGTCAAGATTCAGAAGTAACTGGAAATGGATACTTCGTTGGACCAACAATTTTTGATCTTGTTACACAAGAAATGAAAATTTGGCAGGATGAAATCTTTGCACCAGTTCTTTCCATCGTACGTGTGAAAGATTTAGCGGAAGCAGTTGATGTTGCGAACAACTCTAACTTCGCAAACGGTGCTTGCTTATACACAGATAGCGCAATCGCTGTGCGTCAATTCCGAGAAACAATTGAATCTGGTATGCTTGGAATCAACATCGGTGTTCCAGCACCAATGGCATTCTTCCCATTCTCTGGATATAAAGATTCCTTCTACGGAGATCTTCATGCTAATGGTACGGACGGTGTTGAATTCTACACTAGAAAGAAAATGCTAACTGCTCGTTACATGAAGTAATTTAATCTATAGAAGGGGAAGTGGTGGGATGAAACAGCTCGTGCCACTTCCCTTTTTCTTTATGTAGAAATATAGGCCATTATCGAGAGGAGAATAGATTGTGACTACCAATCGTTTAACAACAGCTCAGGCACTTATAAAATTTTTAAATGCACAATATATAGAATTTGACGGGAAACAAGAACGATTTATTAAAGGGATTTTCACGATCTTTGGCCATGGAAACGTGGTTGGTCTCGGCCAGGCACTTGAAGAAAACCCAGGAGACCTTAAGGTGTACCAAGGACGTAATGAGCAAGGCATGGCAAACGCGGCGATGGCTTTCGCAAAACAAAAGCATCGCAAGCAAATCATGGTTTGTACTTCATCCGTAGGACCGGGAGCGGCAAATATGGTGACTTCAGCTGCGACTGCAACTGCTAACAATATACCGATTCTTTTGTTACCTGGTGATGTGTTTGCATCTCGTCAGCCAGACCCAGTTTTGCAGCAAATTGAGCAAACACATAATCTATCCATATCAACAAACGATGCGTTTCGTGCGGTAAGTAAGTATTGGGACCGTGTTTCACGTCCAGAGCAGCTGATGTCAGCGATGCTGAATGCGATGCGTGTTTTAACAAACCCAGCTGATACTGGTGCGGTAACCATTGCTTTGCCACAGGACGTCCAAGGGGAAGCATGGGATTTCCCTGAAAGCTTCTTCAATAAGCGTGTTCACCGAATTGAGCGACGCCAACCATCAGTGGAAAGCGTTCAAGATGCGGTAACACTCATTCAATCAAAGAGGAAGCCATTCCTAATTTTAGGTGGCGGGGTTCGTTACTCGGAAGCCGCTGATGCATTTGTATCGTTTGCAGAAAAGTTCAATATTCCGTTTGGCGAAACGCAAGCTGGGAAGAGTGGTGTCGAAAGCAGCCACCCATTGAACTTAGGTGGTGTTGGTGTAACAGGGAACCTTGGGGCCAACACAATTGCCAAAGAAGCAGACTTGATTATCGGTGTAGGAACTCGTTTTACTGATTTCACAACGGGCTCTAAGCATTTGTTTGCTCAGGCGGATGTATTGACAATCAATATTTCTGAATTCCATGCTTCCAAGCTTGATGCAGTAAAGGTTGTGGCTGATGCAAAAGCAGGACTAAATGCAATTTCAGAGGAACTAGGTTCTTTCAAAACAGCTTATGATAACGAAGTTGCTGAAGCAAAGCAAGCATGGCAGAACGAATTAAATCGTCTATATGGAATTGAATATAGAGAAGGATTTAAGCCAGAAATTGCTGGCCAGCTTGATGAGAAACTTCCTGAATATGTTGAGGTTTTTGGGTCTCAATTAACACAAACATCTGTACTTGGTGTTATCAACAACCTTGTTGATGATCATGCGATTATTGTTGGTGCAGCAGGAAGTCTTCCAGGTGATCTTCAGCGTATGTGGGTTTCAAAAACACGTAACACATACCATATGGAATATGGCTATTCTTGCATGGGTTATGAAATAGCCGGTGCACTTGGTACTAAACTAGCTGAACCTGAACGTGAGGTATATGCAATGACAGGTGATGGAAGCTACTTAATGCTTCACACAGAGCTTGTTACCTCCTTGCAAGAAGGCAAGAAAATCAATGTTGTTTTGTTTGATAACTCAGGCTTCGGTTGTATTAACAACCTACAGATGGGCAACGGAATGGGTAGCTTTGGTACGGAGTTTAGAAAGCGTAATCCAGAGACCGGTAAAATGGATGGAAGTATCATGACTATTGACTTTGCCAAAGTAGCAGAAGGATATGGGGTGAAAACCTATTCTGTTCGTACACTTGAAGAACTCAAAGCTGCCTTGGCTGATGCGAAAACACAAACCATCAGCACCCTTATCGATATAAAAGTACTGCCAAAAACGATGACCGATGGCTACGGTTCCTGGTGGCATGTAGGGGTAGCAGAAGTCTCCGAAAAAGAAAGCATCCGTAAAGCATTCGAAGATAAAGAAACGAATTTAGATAAAGCACGCGTATACTAGGAGGAAACGGATATGTTTAAAGAGGGTCAAGTAAAATTAGCGATTGCACCTATTGGCTGGACGAACGATGATATGCCTGAACTTGGCGGAGAAGTGACATTTGAGCAATGTATTAGTGAAATGGCTTTAGCAGGCTTTACAGGTAGTGAAGTAGGAAATAAGTATCCGCGTGATCCAGAAGTATTGAATAGATACTTATCACTTCGCGGGTTAGAGATTGCTAGCGCATGGTTTAGCTCTTTCTTAACTTCAAAGCCATTTGAAGAAACGGCTGAGGCTTTTAAAGTCCATCGTGATTTTTTACACGCAATGGGTGCGAAGGTTATAGTTGTTTCCGAGCAAGGCAACAGCATTCAAGGACAAATGGACACGGCATTATTTGAAAATAAACCAGTGTTCACAGAGGAAGAATGGACATTATTCCTTGATGGAATTCAACGTCTCGGGGAACTTGCAGCTGAAAAAGGGATGAAGGTTGTTTACCATCACCATATGGGCACAGGTGTTCAAACGACAGAAGAAATTGCTCGTTTAATGGAAGGAACCGATCCGAATAAGGTATCCCTTCTATATGATACAGGGCATCTCGTATTTTCTGGAGAGGATCATCTAGAAATTTTAACAAAGTATATGGAACGAATTCATCATGTTCATTTAAAAGATGTTCGTCCTGATGTGGCTCAAAAAGTACGTGATGAAAAAATGAGCTTCCTTCAAGGTGTTAAAGAAGGAGTCTTTACCGTACCGGGAGATGGTCAAGTTGACTTTAAACCTGTCTTTAGGCTGCTAAGCGAAGCGAATTACGAAGGATGGTTTGTTGTCGAAGCCGAACAGGACCCAGCCATTGCCAATCCTTTTGAATATGCAGTTAAAGCACGTAAATATATCCAAGAGAATAGTGGGTTGTAAAAAACAACATACATTAACCTGCGTGCATGAAGCTCGCAGGTTCCTTCATACCTCCATAGCATGGGGGAAAATGGGAAGGAGAGACAGTATGGGAAATAAGGATAAAAGGCAAATGAATTCTAAGCAATTTCAAACTCATTTTCTGAGTATCGTTTTTTGCTTTTGGTTTTCAATGTTTATTTACGTCCAAACCTTTGGGGTCTATTTGGAGTTACTAGATTTTGGTTTTTATGCAACCGGAATTATTATGGGGAGCTATGGAATTATGCAGATTATCATTCGCTTTCCCATTGGGATTGTTGCAGACCGCTTTCAAATCAGCGGCAAACTTTTAGTAGGGATTGGATTTATCGCGTCGTTTACTGGTACCTTATTGCTTGCATTAACTACGGAGTTTCTTCCTATATTTATGGGGCGGTTTCTAGCAGGAGTTACGGCTGCGATGTGGGTCGTTCTTACAATTTGGTATAGCTCGTCTTTTAGTAAACAACAATCATTAAAAGCAATGAATCAACTTCAATCCACAATGGTAGGATCCCAACTAATCGCCATGTCACTTAGTGGCGTAATTGTTGATTTGTATAGTTTTACTCATTTGTTTTGGATAGGCGCTGTTTTCGCATCACTTGGATTCACCCTTGTCCTTTTGCTACCAAGCCAAGAAACATTTCAAGCTCATGAACCCATTCAAAAGAAACATACTCCTACTTTGGGTGGAATCCTAAGATCACGAAAGCTATGGTCATTAAGCATCATGTCACTTCTTGCTCATGCTGTTCTATTTTCAACGATTTTTGGTTTTTCATCGGTTTATTTCACACAGCTAAATGAATCCTCAACAGCTATCCTCTTTCTTGTAGTTTCATTTATGCTCCCACATGCCATGGCTCCAATGTTTTTATCGATGAAAAAAGGACACCTGAAAAACCCATTTAACCTATTGCAACTTTGTTTCGCTGCTGGAATTGCTGCACTTTTCCTTCTAGGATACTCAGATAGTTGGGTGATCTATTGTATCTTACACGGAATTCTTGGACTTTCTTTAGGTTTTGTGTTTCCAGTTATATTAGACGAAGTATGTAAGGCGGATGAAATAGGTGCCCCAAAAACGATTATGGGATTCTATCAATCTGTATACTCCATAGGAATTGTCGCTGGTCCAATCGTGGCAGGGTATCTTGCTAGAGAAGTGGAAATAGGTGCTGTCTTTGTCTTATCAGCAGTCATTCTTTTATTAGGAGGACTGGTGTCAATGGTAGAAAGCTTGAAGCTGGAGGAAGGACAAGTGATTAATAAGAAATTAGGGGGTTTTTAATAGTAAGAATATTAAAATATCCCCTATCTACTATTGACTGAAAACAGTTTCAATATTATTATATACTTATAAAGTTACTCAAAACTTACTCAAGTTTACAAAAATATGATAATATCTTGAGTAAAAATGTTCAATTTGTTCATGAAGAATGCTGCATAATATATTTAAAATTAGCATTTACAAAATGCTAAGGGGGAGAAAAATGAGTAAATTATTGCGTAAACCAAACAAAGCAGAGCAAGAAGTTACTGTTGTTCATGAGGTTACGACAGAAAATTCTCCATTGGAATATGTGGAGTTTAAAGTTATCGATTTATCTCCTGGTGCAAAGTACGCTGAGGAGCTAGGTAAAAAAGAGGTCTGCATCGTCGCGGTAACCGGGAAGATCAATGTAACCGATCATGAGCAAACATTCGAAAATGTGGGAACTCGTGAAAGCGTTTTTGAGAAAAGGCCAACTGATAGTGTGTATATATCCAATGATTGCAGTTTTGAAATTGAAGGGGTAAGCAATGCACGCGTAGCACTTTGCTATTCACCTTCTGAAAAGAAATTGCCAACAAAACTGATCAAAGCTTCTGACATCGGAATTGAAAACAGAGGCGTTCAAAATAATAAGCGATTAGTACATAATATTTTGCCAGATTCAGACCCATCTGCTAACAGCTTATTAGTAGTGGAGGTTTTCACAGAAAGTGGGAATTGGTCAAGTTATCCTCCTCATAAGCATGACCGGGACAATTTACCAAGTGAATCATACCTTGAGGAAACCTATTATCATGAAATGAATCCAAATCAAGGATTTGTTTTTCAAAGGGTTTATACCGATGATCGTTCCATCGATGAAACAATGACAGTAGAACATGGTGATGTTGTCATTGTCCCAGCAGGTTATCATCCTGTAGGTGTACCGGATGGATATGTTTCTTATTATTTAAATGTTATGGCGGGGCCAAAGCGTATTTGGAAGTTCCATAACGATCCAGATCATGAATGGATTCTTAGCAGTCGTCAATAAACGCTGAAAGAAAAGGTGCTAATTCCTTTCTGGAAATAGCACCTAAAAGATATTCCAAAATGAAACCGCTTTTAGTTATTTATAAGTTTTTAATATTAGAAAAATTATAGATTAAGAGAGCCGTCACCCATTATTTGGATACTCTGGATGAAACGCAAAATACGTATAAAAAGGTGAAAATCTATTGATATCGAGCAAAGGGGGCAACTGAATATGCTAGTCTCTATGAATGAAATGCTGAGAAAAGCAAAAGAAGATCGGTACGCAGTCGGTCAGTATAACATTAATAGTTTCCAATGGGTGGAAGCGATCTTGGAAGCTTCAGAGGAGGAGCAGGCTCCGGTTATCCTGGCAGCTTCTGATCGACTTGTTGATTACCTTGGTGGTTTTAATGTAATTGCCACTTGGGTTAGGACGTTGGTGGAAGAAAAGAAAATTACTGTTCCCGTAGCATTGCATTTGGACCATGGTAGAAGTGTAGAAAGGTGTAAAGAGGCAATTGATGCAGGATTTACATCTGTCATGATTGATGGTTCACATGATCCCATCGATATAAATATCGCTATGACGAAGGAAGTCGTTGAGTATGCAAAAGCTCATAGCGTATCGGTTGAAGCCGAGGTTGGAACCGTTGGAGGTAATGAAGACGGTCTAATTGGCGGGATTAACTATGCAGATCCTGAAGAATGCGTAAGGCTAGTAAGAGAGGCTGGAGTTGATGCCTTGGCAGCCGCCCTTGGTTCAGTCCATGGACCTTATCAGGGAGAGCCAAAACTTGGCTTTGATGAGATGAAGCAGATTTCTGAGATGACAGGAATTCCACTAGTTTTGCATGGTGGGTCTGGAATTCCATTATACCAAATTCAAAAGGCAATTGAATATGGTCATGCCAAGATTAATGTGAACACAGAATGCCTACAGGCTTGGACAAAGGCGGTTCGGGAAGTATTAGCAAATGATTTTGAGCTTTACGACCCACGTTTCATCCTTACTCCGGGGAAAGAGGCAGTAAAGGCGACGGTGAAAGCGAAAATTAAAGATTTTGGGACAAGTAACAAGGCCATTTTAAGCAATCGTTTACATGCTTAATTGAAAAGGGGATATTTATTAAAAAAATATCCCCACAACTTAGGGGGAATTCAGACGTATGATTTGGGTGATTTTTCTTAGCTTTTTAGCTTACACGTTATTTGTCATGTGGTTTTCTTGGTATAAAACAAGAGGGACAGATATGTCAACAACAGATGGTTACTTTCTAGGCGGTCGAAGTCTGACTGGTATTGTCATCGCGTCTTCATTGATCCTAACAAACCTTTCGACTGAACAAATCGTTGGTTTAAATGGTCAAGCTTTCGGGGAATCAATGGCTGTAATGGCATGGGAAGTCTCATCCCCGCTGGCATTGATTGTAATGGCCCTTATTTTACTACCGAAGTATTTAAAAGCTGGTCTAACAACAATTCCCGATTTTCTTGAACAGCGTTATGACTTAAGAACAAGACAAATTGCATCTATGTTGTTTTTAATTAGTTATGCCGTTGCCTATCTACCAGTTGTTCTATACTCGGGTGCTCTAGTATTAGACAGTATTTTCTCGTTAACCTCGATCACCAATTTAAGCCCATTTATGCTTGTTCTTGTTATTTCCGCTGCTATTGGAGTAATTAGTTTAGGGTATACCATTCTTGGTGGTCTTAAAGCAGCTGCTATGAGTGATACGATTAATGGAATTGGTTTAATTATTGGTGGTTTACTCATTCCTATTCTTGCTTTAGTTGTGCTCGGCGGAGGAAACTTGGCTAGCGGGGTCTATGAGTTGCTTCATGCAAACCCAGGAAAGCTGAACTCCATTGGTGGTGCTGAGTCTTCTGTACCATGGCCAGTATTAATCACAGGGATGCTTTTCAACAACATTTTCTATTGGGCAATGAATCAATCAATTATTCAACGTACATTTGCTGCGAAAAACCTTGCAGAAGGGCAAAAAGGGGTATTGTTTGCAGGGTTATTTAAGGTATTTGGAATGACTTTCTTAGTATTGCCTGGTATTATTGCTTATCTACTTTATGGGAATTCATTAGGCAATAATGATGCCGCTTACCCAACTCTTGTTATTGATGTTCTTCCGGTAGCGTTATCAGGGTTCTTAGCAGCAGTGTTGTTTGGAGCGATTTTAAGTTCATTTAATAATACATTAAATAGTGCGATTACATTATTCTCACTGGATATCTATAAACCAATCTTTAAACCGCAAGCGGAAGAAAGAGAACTTGTTAAAGCCGGCCGAGTTTTTGCATTTGGTCTAGCAATTGCATCTGTTATTGTTGCTCCGTTTATTATGTATGCGCCTTCAGGACTATACGCATATTTACAGGAAATGAACGGTTTCTATAATTTGCCAATTATTGCGATGCTCCTTGTAGGCTTCTTTAGTAAACATGTACCAGCATATGCCGGTAAAGTGGTCATCGTTGTTCATATCGTTTTATATTCACTATCAAAGGTATTCTTAAGTGATGTGAACTTTCTTTATGTGCTATCAATCCTCTTAGCTGTTGACATTTTTGTCATGTTGGTACTAGGAAGATTGAATCCAAGAGAAACACCATTCGTGTTAAAGGATGCGAAGAAAGTTGAGCTAACACCGTGGAAGCATGCAAAAACTTTTTCAGTTTGCCTTATTGTTGTTATGTTGGGCGTATATGCGTTCTTCTCTCCTATCGGGATTGCAGATGCAAGTTTGGCAACATATTCACTATCACAGGTTGTCTTTTTATTAGTGAATCTAGTGATTGTTGGAGCAGTTGCTTGGTTCTGGTATAGAACAAATAAAAAACTAGATCTTGCTGATAACAAAGATGAGTTTAAGAGAAAGATCATTTAACCTTTTACCAGAAAGAAAGCGGTAACGGTTATTGGACTTTTTTGAAAAAAATGAGCGAAAAATTAGATGAAATAGGAGGGGGAAACATGCCTTTAGTTCGGTTGGATATAATTGAGGGAAGGGACGAACATTCAATAAGAAAGCTCTTAGATGCTGCTCATCGCGCTATGGTGCAAGCATTTGAAGTCCCTGAGAGAGATCGTTACCAAATTGTCACTCAGCACACGGCAAGTGAAATGGTGATTGAAGATACAGGTTTAGGATTTGAGCGAAGTAAAGACGTCGTTGTCATAAGCGTGACAAGTAAACAAAGAACGGAAGAACAAAAAAAGAAACTTTATCAATTTATGGTTAGGGAATTAGGAGAACATTGCGGAATTGAACCCAATGATATTATGATATCTATTGTGACAAATGGAAATGCTGACTGGAGCTTTGGTTATGGTCAGGCTCAATTTCTAACAGGAGAATTATAACAGTAAAAAGCGGACCATTAGGCTGGGTCCGCTTTTATGATGGGTTCATCTTAATAAATTAGGTTAATATTATGTTCAATTGCAAATTGTTGATAATGTTGATTTGGTTTTCGGTCAGTAATGAGGTAATGGATTTCCTCTAAGTTACAATAAGTAGTTAAGGCATATTTATCGAACTTATCATGGTCGACTAAGAGAAAGACCTGTGAACACTTTTTCACTGCAGAACTTTTGAGTTCACTTTCGAGAGGAGCAGAGTTTGTCACCCCATTTGAGATTGAAATACCTGTTGAAGCCATGAAGGCTTTGTTTATATTGTAGGTCTTAAAAAGGTCCAACCCTTTATAACTAGTAAAGGATTTTGTTTCGCGTTCGAGCATTCCTCCAGTAGAGAAAATGTTTATATTTTTATAAGGCATGGATTCTACGATAAAGTCAACATTGTTGGTTACAACGGTTATACTTTTCTCTTTAAGAAAATAGAACATTTCAAGAGTAGTTGTTCCTGAATCAATAAAGATAATATCTCCATCTTCTACATAAGTGGAAGCTAGTTTTGCAATCTGTACCTTTTCTGTCTGATTGCGAACCTTTCTATCACTGAATGAGACTAGTGTAGAATGATTAACTGAAACTCCACCATATACCTTTTTTAAGTCACCATTTTCAACTAGCAATTGAACATCTCTTCTTATGGTGTTTTTGGATACACCAAATACCTTAACAAGCTCATCCAAAGAAACCGTTTCATGTTCCAAGACATACTCTAAAATTTGATGTATCCTTTTGGTTTTTATCATCAGGGTCCCCCTTGAATACATTAATGAAGGCACTAAAATACTGAAATGTATACTATTATTATATCAACAAATAACCAAAACTTCATCAATATTTGTATAATAAACCAGTGTTAATGAAATCCGATTAATTTGTCATTCAGAATTCTCCCCCATTCAAAACCCCATGTTATACAAATCTTCAAAATAAAGCTCTTCAAACTTTTTATTCAGGATTCCGTAATAATAGGCAATAGGCTTTTGTATGGTGCTTACTTTGAGTTTACTAATCATTTGTTTAAATGAATGAACGGCCATATTTACTACGAGATCTGTCCGGCTTTCACAATTATTCCGGTAGGCAGAAATTTGGGCCATTTTCCAGAATTCCTCGATCTGCTTCGCTTCTGGAAAGAAGTATCTGACGACTTGTGAGAAGGAGTAAGGAACCCGATCGCTTGTGTAAGTGTAATCAAGAGGCTTGTTATTCTTATTCTCGGAAGGTTCGGATGAATCCATTTCTTTACGTTCTTTAATACTTATAATATTAGTTTTAGAAGGATTACTAGTTTTATTATGGTGGTTCAAATCATCTTCCTTAGGTAGTCCGTTTGTAGGAAAAGGTTGAAATACATACAAGTTACTAGACTGAGAACCATTATTTCTTTCGGTTTCATGAACAATCAACAGACCTAAACCAATCGCCTTTTGAATCATTCGCTTAAAAGTAGAACGTGAGATACCGTATCCGTTGTAGTCATCATAAATCGCTTTTAACACGGTCCCAATTTTGGCATTGCAAACGCCAGGAATTTTCGCAGCAAAACGAATGAGTCGCTTCAAGCCAACTCGTTCTCCCTTAGAGAAATCATCCCTATGAACAGCCAACCACATTTCCATATGAGTATTAAACTCTTTTAAAGAAGAAAATTGAGAATACTGTTCAAATTGGTCAATACCACCATTTTTTAAACTCATTTCCTTTGCACCATCCCTTTATTTTTTATATAGAGAGGGGTGGTTAAAAAGGACAGGGTGATATTTGAATAGTTGTGACTGATTTTTGAACAGTTATGGTGTTGGTCGTTTGGTATAAAAATGTAAAAGGATTAGCTATTCTTTAGTCGAATTATATTATTAGCATATAAAACTAGGAGTAGATACCAAATATCGGAGAAAAAACGTGAATCCAAGAGTGAGGCCTAGGAGGAAATAAAGTGAAGCATGTTGTTGTTTACCGAAAATTACAACCCAAACACTTAGAGTTATTACGTGAGCAATGTCACGTATCGTACTATCCTGGTGTTAATGATGATAATCGTAATGAATTTCTAAATGATCTTAAAACAGCTGATGCCTTATTTGGTGCAGCAATGAAAATTACTCCGGAAATGTTAGATATAGCTCAAAATTTACGTGTCATTAGTAACTTTTCAGCTGGTTATGATAACTTTGATTTAGAAGAATTAACGAATAGAGGAATCATCGCTACGAATGCTCCTGATGCTTTAACAGATACTGTGGCTGATTTATATTTTGCTTCCTTGTTAGCGACTGCAAGAAGGATTGCTGAGTTAGACTCATTTGTACGAAATGGGGAGTGGGACAATTCTGTAGGTGAGGAACAATTTGGTATCGATGTGCATCATCGTACGATTGGTATTGTTGGACTCGGTCGGATCGGGCGAGCTCTTGCGAAAAGAGCCGCTTTAGGTTTTGACATGAATGTGTATTATACTAAGCGAAATCGGGACTTAGAAGCAGAACAAAAATATGGAGCCAAATATTGCAATGAACTTAGTGAACTATTGGAAGTGTCCGATTATGTGTGCATTACTGTCCCTTTAACTGCTGAAACACGAAACATGATTAGTCATCAAGAGTTTAAGGTAATGAAATCTACTGCAATTATAATCAATGGGGCAGGGGGACCTGTTATTGATGAATCAGCATTGATTCGAGCCTTACAAAAGGGGGAAATTCTTGGGGCTGGTTTAGATGTTTTTGAGAACGAACCACTTGAAGCAAGAAGTGATCTGGTATCCATGAAGAACGTCGTGCTAACTCCACATATTGGCTCAGCAACACTAGCCACACGCTCCTTAATGGTGGAACGAGGGATTGAAAATATGTTAACCGCATTAAAAGGAGAGAAGCCCGCCAATATCTTAAATGAACAAGTATTAAAAGGGGTTTCAAAGTAAATAGTTAATATTCAAATCACTTGAAAGAAAGGGTTTTACAATGATCGCAAACAAAAAGTGGCTTTCCATACCAAAAGAGATGAGAAGGAGTCTTCTAAGTAATGTTTGGTGTGGGAATTGCTCAGATGTAACAACCATTACTGCTTTTACAGTAGAAGAGCATAATTTCGGTATTGTGTTAAAAGGTAAATGTAAAAAATGCGGGAATGATGTGGCTAGGGTAATTGAGGAAGATTGAGCAGGGACACAAGTATATGGGGACGGTTCTCCTGTTTCATTTCAAGATGAAACTTGGGAACCGTCCCCTTTGTTTTTTCACTCCGGATACGTTGTGTGAGTGGAAAATAGTTACCAATAGTATCAAAAAAATTCAATCAAACGTTTGATTGAATTTTTTTCGTTCTTTTTACGTTTCACTTATCATTAATTCCGGGAACTTTTTAGACCGGGAATATCATTTTTCGAATAGATAAATAGACTATAAAGAATTAGAATAAGAATATAGCATTCCAAAAAATGTTAGAGGGGGGACATATATGATCCCGACAAAGATAGATTCCACTTCTATCACTATGATAAGAGAAAAAGGCTTCGAATCCGTCATTAATTGGTTTGAGCAGCATAAGCAATCATTCTATACTCTAGGTCGGTTCTATCTTAATCATCAGCACCAAATAGAAGAGCTATTTTACCGGTCTATTTTAAACGTTCACAAAGAATTGCCTCGATTTAAACATGACACATCATTCGATTTGTGGGTTACGTCCCTTTTCATACAAAACTGCCGAGAGCTTTCCCAGGATAATGGCAAACAGGCTGGAGAGGAAAGTGATTCACGTCCGGGATTACTTAAAGCACTTGACCAACTAAAAGACGATGAAAAAGAAGCAATGATCCTTAGGTATGTAAAAGGACTTTCTCAGGAGGAAGTGGCAAAAATTCTCCAAGTTTCAGTGGATCAGATAAAAGGTCGTCTGTTTTCTGGAATCGTATCACTGAGAGAACAAACGGAGAGTGGAGAATCCTTTAATGGCTGTACAGAATACCATAAGAATTACATTGATTATTTAGAAAGAACGATGGAGCGGCCGAAGAGGGTCGATTTTGAAGTACATATTTATCATTGCGAAAAATGCCAGGAGGATTTAGCTACCTTTCAGGAGGTTAGGTTATCTCTATTAAACCATACAGATAGGTTGGAAGATGTTCATGTGCCTTCAGGTTTCATGGAGAATGTCAAAGAGAGACTGGTAGAAAAGGAGAATCATAGACGTCAGAAAAACAAAAAACGTAAAAAAGTTGGGATTGTTTTCGCAAGCGTATTCAACGTACTGATGGGGATTGGCTTTTTAACAGGGTTATTTCCTAACCTCTACTATACATGGACAGAAGATGACGAGCAGCTGCGTTCCTTTTTACAGCAGGACCTGGGTCAAAGGGTAAACCTGGAAGCGGAAAGCGACGGGGTGATCGTAAAGATTAAGGGCGTGGTAGCTGATGATATTCAGACGCTTGTTTTTTATGAAATAGAAGATACAAATGAGAATAATCAATATTTTATGAATTATGATGATGGGGTTATTGTAGAGAACATGTATAAAATCATGAATCATGATACCTATCCGAAATACTTTCCTCCTGATCTTGAATCGGAAGTAAATAAAAGAGAAAAGAACGTTTATCAGGGGAAAATTAGTCTGCTGCCACTTCAGACGGATAACGAGACCATTCATTTGAAGATCAATAAGATTCTGAAGATTGATCGTGATGCCTCTGTGGAGAATCAATTCTGGGGCTACGGGAACAATCAATATCAAACAGGGGAATGGAACTTCGAAATTCCTGTGACCAAACAACCTTCCACCGAATATACGTTAAGTGGACAAACTCATATCGAAGGGATCCCCGTTCGATTTGAGAAATTAATCGTTGCACCAACAGCAACCTCTTTGCAATATAGTATTAATAGAGAACAGACGGAGAAACGGGTAGAGTTCCTTAATTTTAACAACCTAGAAGTCAACGATAAGATCGTAAATGTGGATATGTTTGGGGGCGTTCCGATGAATACACAGCAAGACATGAATTGGTACACTTTTCAAGCGCAATTTGACACTCTTATAGGAGAAAAACCAAAAGAGGTTAGCGTTCAATTTACGTCTGCTTATTTAACATATGAAGACGATAAAAGCATCCCACTTGATGTGACTCAGGAATATCCTCAAACCTTTGAATATGCAGGAAGTACCATCAGCATTGATAAAGTAGAAGTGGGGGTGCCAACGACGGTTGTTATAAGCAATCATGAAGTGGAAAATCGAGCATATGAATCCCTTCAAATCAATATTGTTGGAGAAGATGAAAGTGTACCTAGTTCAATGGGGATGGAATCGGAAGGAGTCATTGTGGACAAAAATGGAGTAATATACGACCCGAATTCAACTCCATTTTCCTATGAAAAGATTGAGCAACCGCGTCATTTTGAAACAGTCCAAATCATTAGGTTGGACGATAACAGGGTAATTCCAAAAAGACTTGATATTTATGGGTATAATACAACGAAATATTTGAATGATATTGTGAAGATTTCGTTGGAATAACATGCACTAATATGAAGAAAGCACACGAAACCCCTATGTACCGGGAGTTTTGTGTGCTTTTATTTATCTAGTAAAATGAAACCCTATTCTAGTGATATGGTTTCATTTTGGAATTTTGTGTGAACAATAGGTCTCTGTTTCCAAACCGGTTGTATTTTTACAGAAAAAAAGTATTGAGTTGTTAGACCTCTTACCTTTATAATGTGGGAGAGAAGTCGTTAACCGAAATGAAAGGGGATACAAAAGACAAATAATAGCTAGTTACTTTTTCATCTAAGTTGCTATTTTGCTTATAGTTGTCGGACGTCTGATAACATATGTCCATCGAAAAAGGGAATAATGAAAATTTTTTACATGAATTAGTAAGCGCTTTCGAACAGTCTATAAATGCTTTTTAACGTTTTACACTACATTATAGAGGTGAACATCATGAATATATTATGGGGAATTTTTGGGATCTTTGTTGTTTTAGGAATAGCATTTCTTTTATCAAATAAAAAGAAAGCGATTAATTATCGAACGATTCTTGGTGGTTTAGCAATACAGCTAACGTTCGCGTTTGTCGTTTTAAAATGGGAAGCTGGTCGTTCTGCCTTACAATGGTTCACAATGAGAATTCAAGATGTCATTAATTATGCTAACGAGGGACTTTCATTTGTTTTTGGGCCTTTAGCAATTGCTGATAAATTTGGATTTATCTTTGCATTCCAAGTACTAGCAATTATTATCTTCTTTTCATCGTTAATTTCGGTTTTATATTATCTAGGTATTATGCAGTGGTTTATTAGAATTATTGGCGGAGGATTATCAAAGCTATTAGGAACAAGTAAAGCTGAGTCGATGTCGGCAGCGGCTAATATTTTCGTAGGTCAAACAGAAGCGCCACTTGTTGTTCGTCCGTTTATAGAAAAAATGACACAATCAGAATTGTTTGCTGTTATGACGGGAGGACTAGCTTCTGTAGCGGGTTCAGTCCTTGTAGGCTACTCTCTTTTAGGTGTTCCGCTTGAATATTTACTAGCTGCTAGTTTCATGGCAGCTCCAGCAGGTTTGGTTTTGGCTAAATTAATGATGCCTGAAACGGAAGAATCAGAGACTTCTCATGAGTTAAAAATGGAAAAAGATACAGAATCAGTTAATGTGATTGATGCAGCTGCTCGAGGTGCTGGAGATGGTTTAAAGCTTGCTTTAAATGTAGGTGCCATGTTAATCGCGTTTATTGCATTAATTGCATTAATCAATGGGATCTTATCTGGTCTGGGTGGATTATTTGGTTTTGAAGGACTATCACTTCAAGCGATTTTAGGAATATTGTTTTCACCAATAGCGTTTGCTGTGGGTGTACCGTGGTCTGAAGCAGTAGCGGCAGGTAGTTTTATTGGTCAAAAGCTAGTTTTAAATGAATTTGTAGCTTATTCTTCATTTGCACCACAAATTGACCAATTAAGTCCAAAAACCGTTATTGTAGTAAGTTTCGCACTTTGTGGTTTTGCGAACCTAAGTTCAATGGCGATTCTTTTAGGAGGTTTAGGTGGACTAGCTCCGAGTCGTCGATCTGATATTGCAAAGCTTGGGCTTCGTGCAGTAGTTGCTGGGATGTTAGCTTCATTACTAAGTGCAGCAATTGCAGGAATATTTATTTAGGTGAAAGGGGATATCTCCCCTTTATAACACTTTATTTAAAAAACTAATGTTTAAGGATGCGATATCATGAGAATGGTAGATTTAATAGAAAAAAAGCGTGATGGTCATGAACTAACCAAAGAAGAAATTGGTTTTATGATTAAGGGTTATACGGATGGAGATATACCAGATTATCAAATGTCAGCAATGGCGATGGCGATTTTCTTTCAAGACATGACCATTTCAGAACGTGTACATTTAACGATGGCAATGGTTAAGTCAGGTGACCAAATTGACCTTTCTTCGATTGAAGGAATTAAAGTCGATAAACACAGTACAGGTGGAGTTGGTGATACAACAACACTGATTCTTGCACCACTAGTCGCTTCTGTAGGTGTTCCTGTTGCTAAAATGTCAGGACGTGGACTTGGACACACAGGCGGAACGATTGATAAATTGGAATCAATAAGCGGCTTTCAGGTTGAAATTGATGGTGAAACGTTTAATAACCTTGTGAATAAAAATAAAATTGCTGTTGTTGGGCAGAGTGGAAATTTAACACCTGCTGATAAAAAGCTATATGGATTACGAGATGTAACAGCAACGGTTAATTCAATTCCGTTGATTGCAAGTTCGATTATGAGTAAAAAAATTGCTTCTGGTGCAGATGCGATCGTTTTAGATGTCAAAACAGGATCAGGCGCATTTATGAAGGATTTAGAAGGTGCGAAGGAACTTGCCCATGCAATGGTGCAAATCGGTAATGGTGCTGGCCGTAAAACGATTGCGGTTATTTCTGATATGAACCAGCCGTTAGGTTTTGCAATCGGAAATGCACTAGAAGTAAAGGAAGCTATTGATACTTTAAAAGGTCAAGGACCAGAAGATCTATATGAGCTATGTTTAACACTTGGTAGTAAAATGGTCTATCTAGCAGATAAAGCAGAAAATGTGGACGAAGCACGGAAGATGTTAGAGGAATCGATCAAAACAGGAAAAGCAATTGAAACGTTTAAAACATTTATCGCTGCTCAAGGTGGAGACGATTCGATCATTGATGATCCATCAAGGCTTCCAACAGCTTCTTTTACCTTTGAAGTGGAGGCCAAAGAGGATGGTTATATTACAGAAATCATTGCTGATAAGATTGGGATTGCTTCAAGTATTTTAGGAGCAGGAAGAACAACAAAAGACTCAGAAATTGATTTAGCTGTGGGACTTGTATTAAATAAAAAGATTGGTGATTCAGTAAAAAAAGGGGATTCACTTGTGACCATTCATAGTAATACTCAAGAAGTTACTGAAGTAATCAATCGAATTTATGATGCTTATCATATTTCGCAAAGAAGTGTAGAATTGAATCCTTTGATTTATGACATTATTTATCAATAGTAAGCAGGGCCCAATGAGTGGGCCTGACTTTTAATTTAAGACGTCTGACATCCTACAACGTATAAAATATTAATATCAAAAAAGGAGAATGAAAATGAAGGAGTTACTTTTAAGTATCTTAGCAGGAATTGTGATAGGGGTTGTTTTTAAGTTCTTGCGTCTACCATTACCAGCCCCACCTGTGCTTGCGGGTGTGTTAGGTGTTTTCGGTGTGTACCTCGGTGGTGTACTAGTCGATTTTATTTTTAAAACTTTTACAAACTCATAATTGAGGAATTCTCATAGAAATGAACGTGAAGAGAAAGGGGGTTGAAGGATGAAAAATCAATTCATGTTTGAAGAAGCGAAAATAGCTAGAGAGAAGGCATATGCTCCATATTCAAAGTTTAAAGTGGGGGCTGCACTACGAACTAAAGATGGGAAGGTATATCATGGCTGTAATATCGAAAATGCAGCATATTCAATGTGTAATTGTGCGGAGCGTACAGCACTTTTTAGTGCTTATGCAAATGGAGACAAGGAATATGATCTACTTGTTGTCGTGGCAGACACCAATCGTCCTGTTCCACCGTGTGGTGCATGTCGCCAAGTGATTTCAGAGCTATGTAATCCAGATATGACAGTGATTTTAACGAACTTAAAGGGAGACGTAGAGGAAATAACTGTTAAAGAACTATTACCAGGCGCGTTTTCTCCGGAGGATTTAACTTAAACAAATAAGTTCCAAAAGGAAGAAGGAAAGGTGAAGCGAATGACTAAAAATATTGCAAGCATGATTGACCATACACTGTTAAAAGCCGATGCCACAAAGGATCAAGTTGAAGTTCTCTGTCAAGAGGCGAAAACACACGGATTTTTCTCCGTTTGTGTAAATCCAACTTGGATAGAAACTGCAGTCGAATTATTAAAGGATTCTGATGTGAAAGTATGTACAGTAATTGGATTTCCATTAGGGGCAACCACTTCTGAGACAAAGAGTTTTGAAACAAAAGATGCGATTCAAAAAGGTGCGCATGAAGTGGATATGGTTATAAATATTGGCAAGTTAAAAGACGGTGATGATGCTGCTGTTGAACAAGATATCCGTTCAGTAGTGGAGGCAGCAGAAGGAAAAGCACTAGTAAAAGTGATTATCGAAACAAGCTTGCTGACTGAAGAGGAAAAGGTCCGGGCTTGTAAGCTTGCTGTAAAAGCAGGTGCTGATTATGTGAAAACATCTACGGGCTTCTCAACCGGAGGAGCAACTGTTGAGGATATTAAGCTCATGCGTGGAACGGTTGGTCCGGAAATTGGAGTGAAGGCTTCAGGTGGTGTTCGTAACCGTGAAGTAGTAGAAGCAGTGGTAGAAGCAGGTGCGACACGTATTGGAGCAAGCTCTAGTGTAGCGATTGTCCAAGGTGAGACAGGGACTAGTGCTTATTAATAGGTTTACCATAATAAAAGGTTAAAAAGAGATTAGAACAATCTAATCTCCTTTTACATTTCATTTTTTCTACAAATGCTTCTTATCTTTAATGAAAGAGCTAGCCTTTATTACATGGTCTCGAGAAGCAACGTCAATCCAATACCTTTTAGTTTGCACTAGAGTCAACAGCCGCAGTTATCAGATATATGATTAACATGGGTAGATTCTGAAACAGGAAAGTTCATTTCTTTCCATGCCGCAATTCCCCCGGTCAACTCTTTAACTGTATAGCCACGTTCTAATAATAATTTTGCAACTTTGGCAGCAGTATTGCACCAGACATCCCAACAGTAAACAATAATTTCCTTTTCTAACGGTATTTCAGCTATATGATCTAGTATTTCTTGTTCAGGTATAACATTAGCATCCGTAATGGTTAAACTTCTTACATGAATTGGACCGTTTCTAACATCAATTAAAAAGTATTTCTCAGGGTCCATTTGTTTAGATTTCAAATAATCCATAGGGCTTATAGTTGCTTCCAGACGTGCATTAAAATAATCAAGTGCGTGCATTGTATAACCTCCAGTTTATTATAGTGATCGCCAAATTTTCACAAGAAAATCTTTCAGTAATTGTCTTTCTTGCTGATTTAAAGGGGCTAAAACTGCTAATTCCGTATTAATTAAAAATTCCCAACGCGAATCCAAAACATCGTTACCTTTTTCAGTAATCATAAGGCTATAGGATCTTCTGTCATTTGGATTTTTTTTTCTCTCGACAAACCCCAAAGTTTCCAAATGATCGATATGACTCACCATAGTTGTCCGATCAATTTGTAGGTTTTCAGAAATATCTTTTTGTGAAGAGTAAGGGTTTCCTTTAATAAATAAAAGGACTCCATATTGTCTGGCGTTAATCTCATAGGGGATAAGTCCCTCAGCAAACTTACTTTCCATTTGCTGAAGAACTTTTCCAAGTAAAAAACCATAAGATTGATTCCATTTTTCCAATTTCATATTTCCCCCCTTAAAAAATAATCAGTATAATATATAATCAGTTTAACTGACTAATTTTCATAATGCAAGCTCCAAATGAAATATAGAAAATGAGTTTGAAGTTGAGCATTTTTACGTTGAAGTTACTTATTGAAAACAATAGGGGATTTTTTGGAGCAGAAAAAAGCTATATTTATAAGTTATTACTAAGAGTTAGTATAAAAACCTTGTATAAATAATATAAAAGGTATACAATATTGTAAATAAATACACAGGTTAGGTAAAATATGTAAAAACACTGTGTTGTTTCTTGGAATCGGGACTTCTTCTTCTTATCTATTAATCATTAAATATAGAAACCTTCTAGAGAGATAGTAATCTCAACCTCCTTAAATTGTTTTACTGATTAATTGTACGGGTGGAAGAAGGATATATATCCTTATCTGCCTAGAGGGTTATTAGAAGTTAAAGAAAGTTCAAGCTTGGTGGTAACTAAATTTTGGACAGGAACCATTTGGAGCACACTGATTGCAGGTTAATTCTAACAAAATCACTTAAAAAGGTAGGTGCTAAAAAACAGTATCCAACCTTTTTTTCGTGACATAATATCCAAGTTATGAATCACAATCAGTAATTATACTGATTAATTAAAGATCTAATTCCAACAAAAAATACACAATTCCAGTACGGAGGAATTGTGTGCTTTATAACCTAATAGAAACCTCTGTTCCGTCTTTGAGGCTTGTTTCAACCAGCAGAAGACCTCTTTGCTTTGAAAGTTCCCTTAGCAAAGGCTTCAAATCATGGCTGTTTATATAAGGAATTTGAAATTTATTATTTGCTTTTTTTTCAATTGCACGATTTACAAGCGCCAGGATTCGCTTGGAAGTGAGGATCCTAATGAATAGATGTAAAAAAGCATACGGGACTGGAATAATAAATCGTTTGGCTTTTACTTTGATTGTTATCTTTATCATATTACTCAATAATAACCAGTACTTTGTCACCTTTTGCTGAGGTAACATCTACAATTTGTCCGTCCAATTCATTTTCAATAGCTTCAATTAACAGTTCCATGTCGATATCCTTCACATACTTTTCGGATTCGGGAATCATTTTAGCAATATTTGTTCCTACCTTTAAAACAGCTTTTATGAGTTTTATTGGCAGATTCACATTTACATTGTCACCATCCTCAGAAGTAACACGGATTTTAAGCATTTTGTTTAAGTAGGAGTTTGAGGTCCGTTTATTTAGATCGACCTGATTATCCTTTCCTTGCAGTACTCCGATTAATTCAGCAGCCTTCTCTTTGTTCAACTTTCCTTCTTCAACCATTGTTAATACTCTTGAAATTTCGTCACTCATTTAATTTTCCTCCCCATTTAATATCCCAATAGCTTCTTCGGCTGTTATTTCGCCCTTCTCCAGCATTAAGATTACTTTTTTGCGATCGATTTTTTCGACCTTCTTAGTGGTGGAATATCCAAGAGAAGAAATAATGTCATCTAATTTCCCTCTTACAGTGGGATATGATACTCCAAGTTCTTTTTCAACTTCTTTAATATTTCCACGGCACTTTAGAAAAGTTTCAATAAAACTAAGCTGTTCCTTGCTAAGAGTTGCAAAATTTGATAGTTCAAATTCATTTTCAATTGTGGTATGACAATGAGTACACTGCAGCTTAGTAATTTTTAATTGCTTACTACAAACGGGGCACTCTGAAATAAGAGGATATGCCATAATTCCCTCCTTCATTATTTATAATTCAAATATACATCAAATGATTTAAAAATTAAATAATTAAATTAAAAAATAAAAAAATAATTAAATATAAATTAATATAATTAACTTCGTTATTAAATAATTTAATTATAAAGAGAGTCTACTTTATTTAAGTGCCTTACTTTACAAATTAAAAAAGCTGACATTCCTAATTTGGAATATCAGCTTTATTCTGATCAGTCTTTAAATAGATAAAGATCTCCTTAACTGTTGATCATATTCTTTTCAATTAAGCAATCTTTAATGGATTGTACTGCCCGTACCTCGTCAGTTCCAATAGCCTTTATATATATTTTGCTTCCAGGTTTAATTCCTGATGCTAGAATATTCATGATAGACTTGACCGAGTGTTTTAGGTTAATAGTTTCTCCTTTATACTCTAGAAAAATATCGGATTTAAATTTATGAGCTAAACTTACTAAGAGGGTTGCTGGTCTTGCAAATCCAGTTTCCTTAATAATATTTAACTGCTGTTTAATCATTTTTCACCTCAAATGTATAAATTAATTATGACCCACTATACGATGTGGTACATATGGTTCTTCAAGGAATGCAATCTCTTCAGGTGATAGCTTTACTGATAAAGCACCTACAGCATCCTCAAGATGGGATATTTTCGTTGCCCCGATAATTGGAGCTGTTACTGTCTCTTTTTGTAATAACCATGCAAGTGCAATATGTGTACGAGGAACATCGTGTTTTTCTGCCATAGATGCTACTCGCTCAACCACTAATCGGTCGGCATCGGCAGTCGCATCGTATTTAAACTTTTGGACTTGATCCGTTTCAGAACGTTGTGTGGTTACTGACCAGTCGCGTGTTAATCTACCTGATGCAAGGGGGCTATATGGAGTAACACCTATTTTCTCTTCCTTGCAAAGAGGTAGCATTTCTCTTTCCTCTTCACGGTAGATGAGATTGAGATGGTTCTGCATAGAAACAAATTTTGTCCAACCATTTTTTTCAGCCACCTGTAAAGCTTTTTGGAATTGCCATGCGAACATCGCAGAAGCGCCAATGTATCTTGCTTTCCCTGACTTCACCACGTCATGCAACGCTTCCATTGTTTCTTCAATAGGAGTATGGTAGTCCCAGCGATGGATGATATAAAGATCTACATAATCTGTTTCCAATCTCTTAAGGCTTTGATCAATTTCACTCATGATGGCTTTTCGAGAAAGGCCTGAACCATTTGGCCCTTTATGCATTTGACCGTGTACTTTTGTGGCTATGACTACTTCGTCACGATTAGCGTAATCTTTCAGAGCCCGTCCAAGATACTCCTCACTTGTGCCAAGAGAGTAGACATTGGCAGTATCAAAAAAATTAATCCCTAATTCAAGCGCTTTTTTTATCACGGGGCGAGAGTCATGTTCATTAAGGACCCATTGGTGAACCCATTTTGATGCGTCCCCAAAACCCATACATCCAAGACAAAATCGAGATACATCTAAGCCTGTATTACCAAGTTTTACATACTCCATTAATTGTTACCTCTCTTTAATTGATTTTGCCATGTTTATCGTGGCCTCTTTTGAAATAATTATGCCATAAATCATAGGAAACCCTTATCCCATTCCTACCAATTTTTTGCCTAATCCTCTCAAACTCTCTTACCCAACCAAAGAATATTAGATATAATGACTGAAGTTAAAGGAAAAGGAGAATAAAGTTATGCTGGAGAAAACCTACAAACAGCAAATAGAACTAGCTAATCTCATAGAGTGCTTTTCAGGGGAAGATGGTGTCCATCCTACTTCCATACCTTCTTTGTTTCTCATCCGTGAATCTAATATAACTGAACCTGTTTCTAGAGTTAATGAGCCGTCTTTTTGCATTATTCTACAAGGGGAGAAGGAAGTGTTATTAGGAGAGGAACGATTTTTATACGGACCCGGTCATTATATTGTTGCCTCCGTTGATTTGCCAGTAACAGGGCAGGTGATCAGAGCCTCAATGGAATCTCCCTATTTAGCAGTCAAACTTGAATTTACACCAACCGAAGTATTAGAAATGATTAATGAATCAGATATTACATTTCAACAGGGGAAAAAGTCAAAACGGGCTATGTTTATTAGCGAAGTAGAACCATCCTTGTTAGATGCAGTACTAAGATTGGCTTGTTTATTAGAGAATGCAAAGCATATTCCAATCCTAGCTCCAATAATTAAAAAAGAAATTATCTATTGGATCCTACAAGGTCCACATGGAGGAGCACTAGAACAAATAGCATTAGAGGGTAGTAGTGCATCTAGAATAAGAGAAGTGATAGACCATATCGTTAAAAATTATCAACAGCCTATTCGAATTGAAGTCCTAGCGGAAATCGCGAATATGAGTGTGTCATCTCTACATCGACATTTTAAAGAGGTAACAGCTATGAGTCCTATTCAGTTTCAAAAACAATTAAGGTTGCAAGAAGCAAGGCGCTTGTTATTGGCTGATTCAACAGATGTAGCTGATGTTGCATTCAGAGTGGGGTACGAAAGTCAATCACAATTTAGTCGTGAGTATTCTCGTATGTTTGGGTTTTCACCTAGAGTAGATATTAACCGACTGAAAGAAAACCAAGTATAAGTAAACAAAATGTTTAGATTGTGAAGAGTCTACTTGAAAAATAGGGGCATTGATTCAAGAAGGCAAAAAAACATTAGGGCTAATCCCAATGTTTTTTTTATCTTATTGTTGTTTATCTAAGGCTAACTTTAATCCAAATCCAATTAAGACGAGTCCCGTTGCTTTATCCATTATCCTTTGTACTTTTGGAGACATTAGCCATTCACGTAAATAGTTAATGAAAAAGACATAAATAAAAAACCAAGAAATAGACAGTAGTGTGTAAATAACACCCATTATTATTAGTTGTTGGGTTGCGTTTTCTCCGGTTTTAACAAATTGAGGTAAAAATGTTAAGAAGAACATTGCAACCTTTGGATTGAGTACATTCGAGAATAGACCTTGTTTAAAAGCTGACTTTTTCATTTCGAAATTATTTTGTTTTTCAGCACTTGTAGATTTCTTCTTTTTCCTAGAGATGAATGAAGACAATCCAAGGTATATCAAGTAAATTGCACCAACATATTTAACGATTTCAAATGCAACAGCAGACTGTATCAAAATAGCTGAAAGTCCAAAAGCAGCAGCGAATGTATGGACTAAAGATCCTGTTGTAATACCTAGAGCCATTTTATAACCATCTTTTCTTCCGTCTGTAATGGTCCTTTTCGTAATAAGTGCTGTGTCGATACCTGGGCTCATCACAACAAATAACGAAAGGACTAGAAACGTAAAAAATTCATTCATTTTCCCCACTCCCTTACTGACTTGTAAAATACCATCTGGTACAATAATATTTAACATTTATTAAGTGTAGTTTAACAGATGTTCGATTATAAGTTAATTATAATTTAATAAAATTAAATTATTTTTAATTTTATTTATAAGGAGTATAGTAATGGAGAATATAGATATTGGTAAAAAAGTAGAGAAATACAGAAAAGCCAAAGGGTGGAGCAGTAGAGAATTAGCGAGAATAGCCGAAATAACACCTTCAATGTTAAGTCAGATTGAACGGGGGTTGGCTAATCCCTCAATTCAGACTCTAAAGGTTTTAGCTAAAGCCCTAGATGTTCCCACCTTTAGTTTTTTACTAGAAGAATCTAATACCGAAGATTTAGTTGTTAGATCAAATGATCGTAAAAAAATGGTTGTTGAATACCTTTCGTATGAGTTATTGTCACCTGATTTTACAGGAACACTGGCAACTGCGATTATGAATGTTCCTCCCAATACATCCTCATCTGAAAAGCTTTTGGAACATAAAGGGGAAGAAGTCGCTTTTGTATTAGAGGGGAAAATTAAACTGTTTTTAAATGATGAAGAATATATATTAGAATCTGGTGATAGTGTCAAAATTCCAGCTTATATGAAGCATAAATGGGAAAATAATTTTGATAAAAATACCTCAATTTTATTTTCAGTGACTCCACCAGCGTTTTAAGTTTCTTGTTGAACTAACGGGTGCTATTGTTAAACAAAGGGTTGCTGCGGCAGCCTTCTTTTTTTCGCAATAATTACAGTTTGTATTTTAATTGTTCCTGCATTTTTTTATCCTTGCTGAAAATAATAAGATCGGGGTGATAAAATGGCAACTGCTAAAATCGGGGACAATATATTGTTTAAGCGTGAAGGGCAAAGCTATAAAGGAAATGTTACGGTTGTTAGAGAAAATTCTGTTATTGTTGAGTACGGGTACAATAAAGAAAAAAACCAACCACTTATAACCATAGTCAATCATAAAAATTATAAAATTTCTAATTAAGCTTGTGAAAAAATATACTCAAAGTAACGGGGCATTAATCCAAGAAGGATTAATGTCTTTATTTGTTGAAGTTACCTATTGAACAATAGGAGGATAGTTAAAGGATCAATTACCTAATATTATAAGACCTATCACTACAACCTTTGCAAACATAACTTTTCTAAACTTTTGCCCTTGTCATATTGGTAATGCCGTACATATAAAAATCATCTTCCTTACAATAAGAGCATTGTTCTTGCACCCAATACCTATAAAAAACGCCTGGACCTCTTGAGATGTAAAGGCAGGCAGGTGTTTTTGGTGTTTTACTACATTAAAATATTTATGGCGGTGTTTGGATAAAATACAACCAAGTAAAATGATTATATTATTATCGGGAGGGTAAGGAATGTCTGAATTAGAACCATTTGAATATGAAACAGGTACTGCCATACGTGACTACGATATTATCGAAATTAAACCGACAGAAATTGGATACGAAGTAACACTAGATGTGAATTTAGACAGTGGTTATTCACTATCCAAAACAAAACTTGAAATTTCACAGGAAGATTTAGAAGGATATGAAACGAATGAAGTCGAAGAAGGAATTAAATATGCATTAGGATTTTTTAGTTAGGGAGCCATCCAAAGGGGCCGGGCTATCCCTAGAAGTTCAGATGTATTCTGAAGATGGCGCTAAATATTATGATTAAAAATGGATGGTTAGAACAGTCTCCAATGGCATCCGATAAGATGAATTATAAGAAATAAGAAATAATCGTAAATCACATTTAAAGTCCTTCTGCATTTAACTGTAAGGACTTTTTTTAATATCATAATGGTTTTGTTTTATGTATTGTGAAGAGTTGCACTTAAACAAAAGGGGGCTAGAGTTAAAGATAGGGATTGCTACGGCTATCTCTATTTTGTTATAAAAGTGCAGTTTATCAGTCCCACTTAATGGGGGCTGCTTTTTAGGTAATTAAGTATAATACACATAGAATAGAGATTGATTTTTAAGATTGTGTAACTTTGTACTTTAACAAGCCGTAGGTAAGATGGATTAGTAGAGTATTCTATTCTATGATCCCATTAATAGATTTGTAAAAAAACGTAAGAAAAAAGATTGAATTTTGTTAACGCATTCTTTATAAAGCTATAAATATATCTACACACTAGTTCAACATCCATTTTCTAGAATATATTTGAATTCAATTTTAGATAGGAGATGGAGAGCATGAGAAAAAAATTATTAATAGGTACAGGAGTGGCCTTTTCGTTGTTATTCAGTCCGTTCAGTCAGGCGTTTGCAGAAGAACCAACAGTAGGAGAAAGAAAACAAGTGGATAATGTAGCACACCGTGGTGCAACAGCTTATGCACCTGAAAATACGATTGCTGCTTTTGATCTAGCAGTTGATATGAAAACCGATTATATTGAAATCGATGTTCAAAGAAGCAAAGATGGTGAATTAGTATTGATTCATGATACAACAGTGGATCGTACAACAGATGGAACGGGAAAAGTAGGGGATTTAACATTCGAACAGCTTAGAAGTCTAGATGCAGGCAGTTGGAAAGGGGAACAATATGAAGGAGAACCAATCCCAACATTTAAAGAAATTCTTGATCGTTACCATGGAAAGGTCGGAATATTAATAGAATTAAAGGCTCCAGAGCTTTACCCTGGTATTGAAAAACAAGTGGCAGAAGCATTAAAAGAACGAAATCTCGATAAACCACAAAATGAAAAAATCATTATTCAATCATTTAACTTTGAATCAATGAAAAAAACGAACGAGTTTCTTCCACAAGTTCCAATTGGCGTATTAACTTCTAACCGTGCACATACAACACCGGAAGCTTTGCAAGAATTTTCAACCTATGCGGATTGGTTTAATCCAAGCTATGGAATTGTGACAGAAGAATTAGTGAATCAAGTTCACTCTCTTGGTATGAAAATTGGATCATGGACAGTGCGTAGTCAAGAAGCAGCAGACTTTCTATTTGAAATGAAGGTTGACGCCATCATTACTGATTATCCGGATTATGTAGATCCTAGAAACTAATATTCTTGGTGGACAAAAATATAAAAAGAGTAGTATTTACGTAGAAAACGTTAAATACTACTCTTTTTCTCATTAAATATATCAATCACAAAGCATTGAAAAAAATGTGATTCTGTGGTAAATTTATATAGATATACATCGCTTAATTAAATTTTAGTATATTATCCCTATCTTAATTATACGATGTAATCAATACGTTAGTCAACCTTTTTATAAAATTTTTTAAGGAGTGTTGCTATGAATTGGGAACTTCAGCAGGAGCAAAAACGAGTAGACCGTGTAATGGAGACAATCACGGAGGAAATCAACAGAGTGGAAGAAGAAGCTGCCAGGAGTAGGAATGAAGTGGTTCAGATCCGCAAGCACTTTTGGGATGAAGTCAAGGTGAGTACAGATACCTTTGATGATTATCTAGAGACCATTATCGGCTTGCGGCAAGAGGCTCAAGCTCTGTCTGTAAACATGAGCACCCATAGACATGCATCCAAGCGTTTATCCACGCTGCTCCGAATGCAGGAGATTCCCTATTTTGGTCGGATTGATTTTATCGAGGAAGGGAATTCAACTCAGGAACAAATCTATATTGGTATCTCCTCGCTTAGTGATACTAGTGGAGAAGATTTCCTGATCTACGACTGGAGGGCTCCTGTCTCGAGTGTTTACTACGATTACCAGCCCGGTTCGGCTATGTATGTAACACCAGGAGGCACAATCCAAGGCATATTGGAGAAAAAGTGGCAATATCTTATCCGCGGCGGCGTTCTTCAATCCATGTTCGATACGAGTCTCACCATTGGAGACGAGATTTTACAGCAGGTTCTGGGTAAAGGTACCGACAAACAGATGCATAATATAGTAGCGACCATTCAACAGGAGCAAAACCGGATTATCCGTCATGATCACGGGAGGCTTCTGATTGTTCACGGTGCAGCAGGCAGTGGCAAGACATCAGCGGCCATGCAACGAATTGCTTATTTGCTCTACAAATATAGAGATCGTCTGAATGCTGATCAAATCATCCTTTTTTCGCCTAATTCCATGTTTAATAGTTATGTGTCGAATGTGCTGCCGGAACTCGGTGAGGAGAATATGCAACAGGTCACATTCCAAGAATATTTAAATCATCGTCTGAGTAAAGAGTTTCATGTTGAAAATCCATTTGAGCAATTGGAATATGTTTTAACAGCGGCGAATACTCCTTCGTACAGGTCAAGGGTTGCGAGTATCCAATTCAAAGCATCAACCCGATTTTTTGAGGCGATCCAATCATACAGACAGTCACTAGAAGTATCAGGCATGCGATTTAAGGACATTACCTTCAGAGGGAAACCAATCGTTACTGCACAACAAATAGCAGAAAGGTTTTACGGTCATGACACTTCACTTCGCTTCCATAACAGACTGGAGAGGGTGAAGGATTGGCTTATTAAAAAAATAAATGAGGTCCAAAAGGTAGAACGGACTAAAGCCTGGGTTCAGGAGGAAATCGAGCTGCTGAGCAACGACGAATACCATAAGGCACATCGCTACTTGGCGGAAAAAAGAGGCTTTAAAAGAGAAGAGATTGCCGACTATGAGATGGAGACGGAAGCCCTTGCCCGATTGATTGTTCACCAAAAGTTGAAGCCGTTACGAAAACGAGTCCGAGCGTTTCGTTTCGTTGACATGAAGGGTTTGTATAGTCAGCTTTTTGCTGATCCCCTGCAGATCAAAGATTGGATAGAAGGGGAGACACCAGCTGAGTGGGCAGCTATTTGTCGAGCGACTCTAGGAATGCTAGATGAAAATAGACTATTTTATGAGGATGCTACTCCGTTTTTACTTTTGAAAGAGCTGATTTTAGGCTTTCAGATCAACAGTTCAATTAAACATCTTGTTGTCGATGAGGCCCAGGATTATTCCCCCTTTCAATTTGAGTTTTTGAGACGTTTGTTTCCTGCGGCAAGGATGACCGTGCTTGGCGACTTTAATCAGGCGATATTCGCCCATGCTAGCGAAATGGTGGATTTTCATACCCTTACCAGCCTTTACGGACCGGATGAAACCGAAATAATTAATATAGCAAGAAGCTACCGATCCACAAAACCAATTATCGAATTTACACGAAGACTCGTTCCTAACGGCGAAAGGATTATTCCTTTTGAACGCGACGGGGAACGACCTGTGCTGAAACAATTGGACAATCACGAAGAATTGCACAGCTGCATTGCCTCCAAAGTCGCAGATTTGCAAGGTCTAGGGCTTAATAGTATTGCAATCATATGCAAATCTGCTGAGGAAAGTATAAGTGCCTATGAATCCCTGTCCAACATTGATGATATTAAACTCTTAAAGAGCAGCTCACTTGAATATGAGCAAGGAGTAGTTGTAGTACCGTCGTATTTGTCTAAGGGGATCGAATTTGATGCTGTCGTCATTTATGATGCGTCAGAGCATGTATACGGTGATGAAAGCCTGCGCAGAGTTTTCTACACGGCCTGCACCAGAGCTATGCATTATTTGCAGCTTTACAGCGTAGGCGAACCGAGCCCGTTTTTACGAAACGTATTGCAGGAGGGTTTCATCCGAGCTTGATTTAATTGGATTATTAAAAAGAAACAAGTGGAAAAACTTTTCGCAAATACAATTTTTTGGTATACGAGGGCTTTTAAAAATGTGGTTGCTAAGATGCAGCCTCTTTTCTTATTGTAGAAAATGGCCAGATTTCTGGAAGATTTTTTAATAAAAACCCTAAAAAATACACATCCTAAATACGAATTAGGAAAAGAGGAGTATTCCTTTTTGGAAGGAAGAGTGATTGCAGCCGTGCTTAATAAAAGAAAATTGTTGTCACTATGTATTTTAATCGTTCCTTGGTTAACAGTTCCTCTTCTAGAAAAGAAATCATTTATACGTTTTCTTCCTGCAACGACTTTTGTTAATTTGTTATAAGTCTGTTTAGCGTAGTAGCAGATAGGAAAAAACTTTGGAAAGTTAAAAATCCGGTATTTCAATATACAGCAGTAGACTTTTCTTATTTGTTAGGCTTATTTTTCGTTACAACTCTATGGGTATTTAAATTAACATACGGTAGCTTTATTAAGTATTTATCATTAAATATTGTAATTGACTATCTTCTCTCATTCCCTTTAGTTAAATTTTTCACTAAAGTAGGAGTATTTGAATTTAAGAAGTTGCGACCCATCCATTTTTTCTATATTAGTGTTTTCTTAGCCATCATTATTTATTGGTACCAATACCTAATTGAGAGAGTAATTTTAAAACAAAATGAAAATCAATTCACGTAAATTTTTAACTAATAGGGGCAAGAGTTTAAAAACCGGCTTTGATAGTAACGGGTTCTGTTTCCTGTCACAAAAATCCAAAATGTATATTAAAATGACCATCAATTTGTATGTGAATTTGATGGTCATTTTTTATTGATATAACGCGAATAATTATAAAAATAGGCGTGAAACTGTAGTCCAATTTGTATATCAAAATGTAAGGTTACAGAGATTTCTGTTACCTCGCAAATTGGACTGCAAAATGCTGTGTTTTTTATTTACAAAACCACGTTTTTCTTTTGACTTTGGCTCTGTAATTATTCATTGATGATTTCGTATAGGTAAGAGAATTAATAGGCGGAGAATTTCCGGCTAATGTATAT